>JASEFN010000004.1:0-234980 GCA_030018355.1 Caldisericia bacterium
GTTCCTACATTCACATGAGGTTTAGTTCTTTCAAATTTCTCTTTTGCCATATTAGATCTCCTGATTATAAAAAAATTAAAACTATATATAAATCTTAAACTTCTTAACCTTATCAACTGGAGCCCATGAGCGGATTCGAACCGCTGACCTTGTCCTTACCAAGGACACGCTCTTCCTCCTGAGCTACATGGGCATGGTTGCGGGGGCTGGATTCGAACCAGCGACCTTCGGGTTATGAGCCCGACGAGCTACCACTGCTCCACCCCGCAAACCATTTGGAGCGGGAGACGGGACTCGAACCCGCGACACTCAGCTTGGAAGGCTGATGCTCTACCAACTGAGCTACTCCCGCATGGTGGAGAGGGTAGGATTCGAACCTACGAAGGCGCATGGCCAACAGATTTACAGTCTGCCGCGTTTGACCACTTCGCTACCTCTCCACATTATGGAGCCGGCGGAGGGATTCGAACCCACGACCCGCTGATTACAAATCAGCTGCTCTGCCACTGAGCTACACCGGCAAATCCCTATCTTTTAAATTATATTAAAGAATAATTTTTTGTCAAGAAGCACTTAATATAATAAACACATTTATAATTTTTGTCAAGTGTTATATTTCAAAATTAAAATTAGATTCTTTAAGCAAATTTCTTGCCAACTCTAAATCTTTTTCTTCAACATATAAATCTCTTGGACCAGTGCTCCCTAAATATGGATTATCAAACCATTTTGTTCTTTTAATTACAACAGGAATCCCTTCTTTTTCTAAAAATTCTTTAATAATTTCGGCTGAAAAAAGATCGTTTACTGTTATTAATTTAACTAAATTCATAAATATTCAAGACCCATCAATCTTTTTACTTCACTTAATGTTTCTTCTGCAACTCTTTTAACCTTGTTTCCTCCTTCTTTTAATATATCCCAAATTGTGTCTTTATCTTTTTCAAGTTGAGCTTTTCTCTCTCTATATGGTTCTAAAAATTGATAAATTTTTTTAGCTATCTCTTTTTTACAATCTACACAACCTCTTAAACCTTTTTCACATTCATTTTTTACTATTCTTGACTTTTCTTTATAGAAATTTCCATAATATGTAAAAACAGAACAAATATCAGGATGTCCAGGATCACTTTTTCTTATTTTTTGAGGGTCTGTTATCATTTGCATAACCTTATTTATAATTTCCTCCTCATTATCTGATAAATTTATTTGATTGTTAAGTGATTTGCTCATTTTTTTTCCATCTATTCCTAAAATTAAAGGAGTTTCAGTTAAAAGAGCTTGGGGTTCAGGAAAATATTCTCCATATAAATAATTGAATCTTCTTGCTAATTCTCTACTAAATTCAAGATGGGGTAATTGATCTTTTCCTACAGGAACTAATTCTCCTTTAACAATCAAAATATCTGCTGCTTGAAGTACTGGATAACCTAAAAGTCCGTATCCAACATTTTCTTTAAGGTCAAGATCTCTTATCATCTCTTTTACAGTTGGATTTCTCTCAAGCCATGGCATTGGAACAATCATTGAAAAAATTAAGTGTAAAATTGGAATTTCAATTACTGAAGATTGAATATAAATTGTAGCTTTGTTAGGATCAAGACCCATTGAAAACCAATCTAATGCCATTTCGTAAATATTTTCTCTTATCTCTTTTGATTTTTCATATCCAGTTGTTAAAGCGTGGTAATCAACTATAAAATAATAACATTCATATTTATCTTGTAGTTCTATCCAATTTTTTAATGCTCCAAAATAATTTCCAAGATGTAATTTTCCGGTTGGTCTCATTCCAGATGCAACTCTTTTCATTTTACTCCTCCTTACGCTTTAGTTGAGGAAATAAAATTACCTCTCTTATAGAGTCTTTATTTGTAATTATCATTGTTAATCTATCAATTCCAATACCTAAACCACCAGTTGGCGGCATACCATATTCTAGTGCTTCAATATAATCTGCGTCAAAATAGTGAGATTCTTCATCACCCTTATCTTTTTCTTTTATCTCCTCTAAGAATCTCTCTTTTTGGTCAATAGGGTCATTCAATTCTGAAAAAGCATTTGCAATTTCCATTCCTCTTACGAATACTTCGAATCTTTCAACCCATCCATTATTATCTCTTTTCTTTTTTGCGAGAGGAGACATCTCTATTGGGAAATCATAAATAATTGTAGGATTAATTAAATCCTTCTCAACCTTTTCTTTAAAAATTTCATCTACAATATTTTTAAAATTTGGTTTCTTTGTTAACTCAATATTTTCTTTCTTTAAATATTCTAATCCAAAATTTATATCTTTAAATTTTTCAATTGGAACATTTGTCTTTTCTTCAAATATCTCTTTATAAGAAAATCTTTTCCAGGGTGGCTCAAAATTTATTTTAATTCCATTGTAATCAATTATATGACTACCATTAACATGTAAAACTACTTCACTAATCAAATTTTCTGTTAAAACCATTATATCTTGATAATCAGAGTATGCTTCATATAACTCAAGCATAGTAAATTCAGGGTTGTGAATAGTTGAAATTCCTTCATTTCTAAAATTTCTGTTAATCTCATATACTTTTTCAAAACCACCAACAATTAATCTTTTTAAATATAATTCTGGTGCTATTCTCAAATAAAAATTTTCTTGTAGAGCGTTATGAAAAGTAACAAAAGGTTTTGCTGTAGCACCACCTGGAATTGGCTGAAGCATAGGAGTTTCAACTTCTATAAAACCGAGGTTATTTAAATAATCTCTTATTTTTTTTATAATTTCACTTCTTTTTATAAAAATATCTATATTTTGTGGATTTGCAATAAGATCAAGATATCTCTTTCTATATCTTACCTCTACATCTTTAATTCCATGATATTTTTCTGGTAAAGGAAGTAAAGATTTTGTAAGAAGAGTAAAATTATTTGCGTTTATAGTGATTTCACCAGTATGAGTCTTAAAAACAGTTCCAGATACTCCTATAAAATCACCAGGATCAATATATTTTTTAAAAAAATTATAATTAGATTCTCCTAAATTATTTATATTTAGATAAATTTGTATTGTTCCACTAAAATCTCTAATTGTAATAAAACTTGCTTTTCCATGTAATCTTTCAGAAATAACCCTTCCTGAAACTTTAACAAGTTTATTTTGAAGTTCATCAAAATTTTTTTTAACTTCGTTAGCAGTATGTGTTCTATCAAATCTATACTCGAAAGGGTTAATTCCTTTTTCTTTTAACTCTTTTAATTTTTGAAGTCTAATATCTCTTTCTTCCATTTTACTTTTCTATGGAGACAATCTTTATCAAAACTTCACCTTTTGGAATTTTTACTTTAACAACATCTCCCTTTTTTTTACCAAGAATTGCTTCACCAATTGGCGATTCTATAGATATTTTATTCTCTTCAGGCTCTCCTTCAACCGAACTTACTAACATAAACTCCATTATTTCCTCACTTTTATCCTTTAAATTTTTTACAAGAATTTTAACTCTACTACCTATTCCCACAGCAACTTTAGAAATTTTTTCAGTATCAATAATTATTGCTTTTGATAAAAGTTCTTCTAACTCTGAAATTCTTCCCTCAATTAATGCTTGTTCTCTTTTTGTTTCCTCATATTCTGCATTTTCAGTTAATTCGCCAAAGGCTTGAACAGCATCTTCTAGTTTTCTTGCGATTTCTGGTCTTTTAACATTTCTTAAATATTCAAGTTCATTTTCAAGTCTTTTTAACCCTTCTTTTGTCATATAAACTTTATCACCTTTTGGTGTAATAATCTCTTCCTTTTTTTCTTTAGAAGTCATATTATCCTCCTTATAGATTATAATTCTATTATATTAGGTTTAATGTTTAGTTTATCAAATAATTCATAATATTCACTTTCGCTTATTTCATTTGGTTTTTTTCCAGTATAAGCACAAATAAGAGCCTCAATTACATTTGTTCCAAAGGTTCTACCATCAAATTCAGGTGTAGTTGTTATTAAATATTTTACACCTCTTTTCTTTAAAAGTTCTCTATCTTCAGGAGTAGTTGTATTTGTAAAGATTATTTTATCTTTAAGATCTTCTGGCATATGCTTTTTTATGTAAAGAAAATCTCCTGCAATAACATCTGCCCATTTATAATATTTTTCATATTTTGGAATAATTTCTTCTTGAGATTTTCCAGTAGGGTATAACCATTCATAAGGTAAATTTCTTGCAATTGGTACAATGAGTGATGCAAGAAATAAAAAAGTTTTATAGTTATAAATAGGAAATGGAAGGTTTAATGAAAACATAAGATCTCCATATAAAATTTTACAACCAACTTCAAGAAAACCTTCAACCTGTCCATATCTACTAACACCTGAAATTACCATAACTTTGGTATTTTTATCTATTAAGCCTTTATCTCTTATAAACAAAACTGCTTTTTTTTCAAGTGTATCTTTAACATATTGCCCATCACAGATGGGTGTAAATACAACATTTTTAACTAATTTTTCTATAGATTTTAATGTTGTTCTTCTTTTACCAACACTTATATAAAGATCTGCTCCTCCTAAACCAAACGCATCAACTTTTCCATCTAGTTCTTTAAACATATTTATCATCTTTTCTTTACTTCCATCGGTTCCTATTCTTTCAATAATAAACCTCTCGCCCAAAATCTCCACTTCTACCTTTTTGTCTCTTTTTGAAGAGCCTAAACTAATACTTACAACTCTTTTCATGAAACACCTCTTTATAATTTCCTAAAATTAAAAAGGAGATTTTTTAACTCATTTATTGATTTTACTCCATTTAACAATTTATTCAATCTTGAAATTCCTGGATATCCCTTTAAATATTTGGGAATATGAATTTTCATTTGTTTTATTGCATAATTTTCAGAATAAATTTTTTTTAATATCTCCATATGTTCAACAATAATTTCAATTTTCTCTTCTAATGATCTTTTCTGAGGATATTTTTTATTAAATAAATAATCTTTAAAATCAGAAAATATCCATGGATTTCCAATAGCAGACCTTCCTATCATAACACCATTACAATTTGTCTCATTAAAAACTTTTTCTAAATCATTAATACTAAATATATCTCCACTATGGATAATTGGTATCTTTAAAGAATTTTTTAACTCCTTTGTTATATTTAAATCTGCTTTTCCAGAATATTTCATTGATACAGTTCTTGGATGAATTGTTAAAAAGAAGACACCCTCTTCCTCACAAATTCTACCAACATCTAAATAATTCATGCTATTTTTATCAAAACCACTTCTAATTTTAACTGAAACAGGCACTTTAGAATTATATATTGCGCTTTTGATTAAATCTCTTATTTTTCTTAGATCGAGCAAAAGATAGCCACCATTGCCACTCATTATAAGATTTTTAGATGGACAACCAAAGTTTAAATCAATAATATCAGGAGTAGTACCTAAAATTTTAACAGCAGTTTCAATTATATGTGGGTCATTTCCAAATATTTGAACTGCTATTGGTCTTTCCTCAGCAAAAATTTGAAATGGAATGGCTTTTTTATTTACAATTTCATATGAAGAAATCATTCCAGTATATGTTAAATCTGCACCAAATCTTTTTGAAAGAATTCTCATTCCTGTATCTGAAAAATTTGACAAGGGTGCTAAAAAAATAAGTTTTTTATTAAACTCTATCATTTTCTATTCAATTCATAAATTAATTTTAGACCTTTTAATATCAAATCTTTTTCATAAATATAATCAATTTTTATAAAAGGTATAATAAAATGAGATGCACCACCAGTAATTATAATTTTTATTTTTTCATTAAGGAATGATTCTACCTCAGAAACTATTCTTTCAACAATCCCACTCCATCCATATAACATGCCCGATTTTATTGCATTAACTGTATTTTTTCCTATTGGTGACGGAGGTGCACTTAATTCAACTTTTGGAAGTTTTGCTGTTCTTGTTATTAATGATTCAAGAGAAATTAAAATTCCCGGCGCAATTGCACCTCCTATAAAAATTCCATCTTTTCTTACAACATCAAAAGTTGTTGCTGTTCCAAAATCAACAACAACAGTGTTTTCTTTTGTAATATAGTATCCCATTGAACTTCCAACAACTCTATCCATACCTATTTCGCTTAAATTCTCTATTTCAAATTTAATTGGTAACTTCATAGAAAGATTTATAAATATCGGTTTTTTATTAAATAGTTTTTCACAGGTCTTTTCAATAATTGGATCAAGTGGAGGAACAACAGATGATATTATTATATCTTCTATATCTTTTATTGGTAATTTATCAAGATAAAAAAGAGAGAATATCTCAAGTGCGTACTCATCTGAGGTTCTCAAAACTCTTGATGATAACCTATATGTTTTTATTAGAATATCCCTTTTAAATACCCCAAAAACAATGTTTGTGTTTCCAATATCAATTGTTAAAAGCATATTCCACCTTCCTTAAATAGTTCTCAATAATAATAAAAGCATCTCCTCTTGATAATCTATTTTTAAAAGATAAACCATCAATATAAAATTTATGTGATACTGCGCTAATTAAAACTTCTCTACATTCTTTTTCATCCAAAGGTAGATTAATATTTTTAATCTCACCATTATATTTTGATGCTTTTAATAATAAATAAAGAGCATCATAAATATTTATGTAAGAAAGTGGATCTATTTCATCTTCAGAAACATCTGAAAAATTAAGATATTCAATTAAATATGGATGAAACCACTCATTTTGAAAATTTTTAAATTTTTCTTTTTGCTCTCTTTTAAAGATTGATTTATAAAAATTTAAAAGTGTCAACCTTAAATTATCAAAAATATTTTTTTTGTTTTCTATTTTTTCATATTTTAACTTACACCTAACAATAAGTGTTATAAATTCACTCTGAGTTATTGCCCAATTAACTTTAAAAGTTCCATCTGGAAAACCTTTAATTATGTCTTTTTCAATTAAATAATTAATTGTATTAATATATTTTTGATCTATTTTTTCATTGAATTTTATACCAACAAGGAAAATTGAAATTAAAATCACTATAAATAAAATTTTTTTCATCTTTTAAATTTTAACACATTTGCTTGGAAATCTTATTTATTAAAATAGTGTTAAAATTAAAATAATTATAAGGAGGATTCATGAAAAAGAAAAACATTATAATATTTATATTTTTAGTTGTTTCAATTACATCAATTTTCATAATAAACAACTATCTAATAAATAAAAAAGAAGAAATAACACTTACAGGTGTAGAAATATTAAATTATAAGAGTGAAAATCTTTCTTCAATTAATGATTTTAGAGAAAATTCTATTAAAGGACCACAATATGTTGATATAAAAAACTATAAATTAAAAGTTTGGGGATTGGTTGAAAAAGAGTTAAATTATACATATGAAGAAATTATAAATAAGTTTCAAAAATATGAAAAAGTGACAACTCTTAATTGTGTAGAAGGTTGGAGTGCTAAAGTTTTATGGGAAGGTTTTCTTGTTAGAGATTTAATAAGTGAAGCAATAGTAAAAGATAACGCTAAAGTTTTAATTTTTTATGCATATGATGGATACACAACTTCTTTTCCAATTGAATATTTTTATGATAAAGATATTATAATTGCATACAAGATAAATGGTTTGATACTTCCACCCGAAAGAGGATTTCCATTTCAACTTGTTGCTGAAGAAAAATGGGGTTATAAATGGATAAAGTGGATAACACAAATTGAAATTAGTGATAATGAGGAATATAGAGGTTATTGGGAAGAAAGAGGATTCTCTAATGACGGAGACATTGATAAATCTTTTATAGAGAATCCAAAATAGTTAAATTTTTAAAAATAGAAGATATGCACCAATTATCATAATTATTGTTCCAATAAATCTATATTTTATATTTTCTTTAAAAAGAAATTTGGAAAGCCAAAGAGTAACTATTGTCCCCAACATGGTTGATGGTTCTGCAATACTAATATCAATTTTTTTAAAAGCAATCAAAAGAAACAAATATGAATATGCATTTGTAATTCCTGCTAAAGAAGATAACAAAAATTTATTTTTTAATAAAAGTTTAACTTCGTAAAATTTTTTTGAAAATAACAAAATCAAGAAAAGAAATATTGTTATTGTTAAATATAAAAAGAAAGAATAAAAAATTGGAGATACACCAGTTTTTGCCGAAAACCCATCAATTGTTCTACCAATTGCAATTAAAAAGGATGACAAAATCATATATTTTGATCCCTTATTTTTAAAAAGTGCACTAAATGATTTGAAAATACTCTCCTTCTTCATAAGGAAAGACGATCCATATACAAGTAAAGAAAGTCCAAAAATTTTAATGAGTGTAATTTTTTCATCTAAAAATATAGATGTTAATAAAATAAGAAAGAAAACATTAAAATTATAGAGCGGGGCAACAAGTGATACATCTTCAATAGAAATGGATTTAACATAAAGAATAAATGAATTTGTATAAATTAGACTAGATATAATGACATTTTTTAAAAAGATAAAATTTGTTGGTTTTTCTATAATAAATACGAAAGGTAAAAGAAATGGTAGAGATAAAAAGAAAAAAATAAATGTTACACTTAAATTGTTTTGTTTGTCTGTTAATTGTTTTATAACTATTCTTTCAAGGCCAATTAAAAAAATTCTACCTAAAAGAGACAAATATGATAACATAAATTATATTTTAACAAAATTTATTTAGTAAATTATTTTAAATTTCTTTTATCATATAATATGCGTCTTCCTTATTATCAGGATAATATTCCTTTTTGATCTTCTCAATTTTAAAACCAAGTTTTTCATATAGTTTTTGTGCAATTATATTAGATACTCTAACTTCTAAAACTACTTTTTTTGCTTTTTCGCTTTTACCCATATCTATAATATAATTCATTAACATCTCCCCAATTCCCCTTCTTCTGTATTGAGGATCCACTGCAATAGTTGTTATATGAATAAGATCTCCTAAAAACCAACTTCCAATGTATCCAACAACTTTTCTATCTATTTCAGCAACAAAATATCTTCCAAATCTATTATAATTTATCTCCCTAAAAAATTCATTTACTCCCCATGGTTGTGAATATGATTTTCTATCTATTTCTACAACTGATAAAATATCTCTATTTAACATTGGTCTAATTTTTAAATTTTCGACCATTCAATATTTTAAACTCGTTTCTCTTTTTTCATTAATTGTCTCAATCTTCTTATAGCTTTTGATTCTATTTGTCTAATTCTTTCTCTTGTTACATTGAATTTTGCGCCAACCTCCTCTAATGTATGTGGAACTTCTCCACCAAGACCAAAACGAAGTTTTACAATTTCTCTTTCTCTTTCAGGTAAAAATTTTAAAAGTTCAAGAAGTTCTTCATTTGAGCAATTTTTAATTGTTTCCTCCTCTGGTGATAAAATAGATTTATCTTCTACAAAATCTGCAAGAGTTGTATCTTCATCATCACCAACTGGAGTTTCAAGGGAAATAGGAACTTGAGCAACTCTTTTGAAATCTTGAACTTTTTTAACTGAGATACCCATCTCTTTTGCAACCTCTTCATCTGTTGGTTCCCTACCTAACCTTTGCATAAGTTGTCTTGTTATTTTCTTTAATCTATTTATATTTTCAACCATATGAACAGGAACTCTTATTGTTCTTGATTGATCTGCAAGGGCCCTTGTAATAGCCTGTCTTATCCACCATGTTGCGTATGTGGAAAATCTCCAACCCTTTTTATAGTCAAATTTTTCAGCCGCTTTAATTAAACCAAGATTTCCTTCTTGAATTAAATCTAAAAAGAGAAGTCCTTGTCCAATATATTTTTTTGCTATACTTACAACAAGTCTTAAATTACTCTCTATTAACTTTTTTCTTGCTTCTGCTCTCTCTTCGGGTGTGCCTTCTTTCATTTTTTTAGCAAGTTCATATTCCTCTTCTTTTGTTAAAAGAGGAATTTTACTTATTTCAACAAGATATGAATTTACAGGATCAAGTGGTTCTCCTAATTCTTCTTTTGTTAAATCTATTCCTTCTTTTAGTTTTTCTAATTCTTCTCTTCTTCTTTCCTCCTCAAGTTCTATTTCTTTTTCATCTCCAAAAATAATTCCATTATCAATTAAAGATTCATACATTTCATCAATTTCTTCTGGAGATAAATCTTCAATAGAAGAGAGAGTTTCAAATATCTCATTATATGATAAATTTCCACGTTCTTTTGCTTTTTCTATTAATCTTGATATCTCATCATGTTTAAACTTATTGCTCAAACTTCACACCTCCTTATATCTTAAATTCTTGATCTCTTTTTCTAACTCAATTAATTTTAACTTAAAATAATCAATAAGTTCGTCCTTTTTCTCTTTTTCTGCTTTCTCTAAATTAATTAATAACTCTTTTTTCTGATTCTGTAAATAGATAAATTTCAATCTTTTAATTATATCAAAAAAATGCTCCTTAGGTCCAATTTCAATATCTGAAAAAAGCAGTTCTCTATATAAAGCATCTTCCATTAAAATAAACTCACTTGAATTTTTGATTTTTATGTACAGATCTTTATATTTTTTAGTCATTATATAATTTTCATTTATTTCATCTTTTATTAAATCTAAAAATTCTCTATTTTTAATAATATATGTTAAAAATTCTCTCTCTAAAATATTATCCTGTATCTCTATAATTTGAGATTTTTTTACTTTTTTCTCTTTAATCTCTTCAAGTAAAATTGTCTCAGGAAAGCCGGTTCTCTCTGAGATTCTTTTTAAAATATCAAATCTTTTTGTTGGATCTTTTATTCTTTTAGCAATTTCAATTAAATCTTTAACAAGAGGAACAAGAGTTTCACTTCCTTTGTTCTTTTTTTCTGCTTCATTCCATAAAAAGTTTATAGCATCCAAAGAATTTTTAATTAAATTAAGGAATTCATCTCTTCCATATTTCAAAACAAATTCATCTGGATCAAGTTTATCTGGAATTTCAATTACTTTAACTTCAAAGTTATATTTCTCACCAATTTCAAGTGCTCTTTTTGTACCTTCAACTCCACCAATATCTGGATCAAAAGAAATGTATAATCTATCAGCAAATCTTTTTAAAATTTTCCCTTGATCTTCTGTAAAAGATGTACCCATTGAAGATACAACATTTCTAATTCCTTTAATATTTAAAATAATTACATCCATATATCCTTCCACAAGAATTGCTTCTTTTGTTTTAAGAATTTCATCTTTATTTTCATATAAACCATATAAAATTTCTCCTTTTTTAAAAATAGTTTCTTGAGAGTTTATATATTTTGGCTCTTCTCCTTCTAATGCCCTACCTGAGAATCCAACAATTTTCCCTGAAACACTTTTTATTGGAAAAATTAATCTTTTTGAAAAATTCCTATAAGGATAAATTCCGGTTTCTCTTAGTTTAGCATCGGAAACATTTTCTTTTTTCAAGAAATCATCGATTTCAATAGGTGCATAACCTAAACAAAATTTCTCAATTCCATTTAAATCAAGTCCTCTTTTAAATAAATAATCAACTATGTTTTCATTTTTAAGTAAATTTTCTTTAAAATAATTTGCTAATTTTTCATGAAATGAATATACCCAATCATTCTTCTTTGAATATTCAAAACTTGGAATTTCTACATTTGCCCAATTTGCGACAATTTCAACTGCTCTTTCAAAACTAACATTTTCCATTTTCATTACAAAATGATAAATTGTTCCACCCACACCACATCCAAAACAGTGAAATAGTCCTTTTTCTCTCGAAATATTTAAGGAAGGATTTTTATCAGGATGAAAAGGACACAACGCAACATAATTTTTACCTCTCTTTTTTATATTTAAATATTGAGATAAAAATTCAACTATATCAACTTTTTCTCTTAAATCTTCTGCAAATTCAAAAATATTTTTCATGCTTTCCAGGGCTTTGGAAGAAAAGTTTCATTATAAATTAAAAGAAGATATTCATCACTCATACCTGAAATATAATCACATACAAATCTTGCTCTAATTTCTATTTTTTCTAAAGCATCCTCCCATGTTTTAAAACTTATTGGAACTTCATATTTTTTAACAAAATTTAATATTTTACTTGGATTTTCCATAAAAAAATCAAAAAGATCACTTATAATTTTTTCAATTCTTAAAATTTCTTCTCCTCTGATCTCCGTGTTATAATACAATCTTTCTTTTAAAAAATTTAAAAATAAATCAACAATCTCTTTTATTTCGTCACTAAATTTTAATTTAAAGGTTTTCAAAAAGTTATAAATTAAATCTTTAACCATTTTATCAATTCTTTCTCCACTATCTTTGCCAAGAATCTTTTTTATTTCCTTTGGAATTTCTCTCTCTTTAATAATTCCACCTCTTATTGCATCATCAAGATCATGATTTAAATACGCAATTCTATCTGAATAAGCAACTACCTCTCCTTCAAGAGTAGTTATATTTTGGATATTACTTTCATCTAGAATTTTTAAACCTTTTGAGTGCATCAAAATTCCATCTCTTGTTTCCCATGTTAGATTTAAACCAGTTATTTTTTTATTTCCATATCCTTCTTCTAAGAAATCAACAACTCTTAAAGATTGTTCATTATGTTTAAAACCACCAGTTTTAACATACTCTTTGTATTTTTTATCTAAAATCTCTTCCCCAATGTGACCAAATGGTGAATGACCTAAATCATGTCCTAAGGAAATAGCCTCAATCAAATCTTCATTTAGTCTTAATGCTCTACCTATTACTCTTGCTATTTGAGAAACTTCAAGTACATGAGTAAGTCTTGTTCTATAATGATCACCCAATGGAAAAAAGAAAACCTGTGTTTTATCTTTTAATCTTCTAAAGGATTTAGAATGAATTATTCTGTCTCTGTCTCTTTGAAAATCGGTTCTTATTTCACATTTTTTTTCTTTAAATATTCTTCCTTTACTTAATTTTGATAAAGTTGCAAAAGGGCTTAAGTTTTTTTCTTCTAATTTTTCAGCGAGTATCCTGATAGGTTGTTGTCTTGGCAATTTTCTCCTCAATTACCGCTTGTGCAGCAGCAAGACGTGCTATTGGAATTCTAAATGGAGAACAAGATACATAATCGAGGCCTGCTTTATGGAAAAATTTAACACTTGTTGGCTCTCCTCCATGTTCACCACATATTCCAACTTCAAGTTTTGGATTAGCCTCTTTTCCAAGTTTTGTTCCAAGTTCAACTAGTTTTCCAACTCCTTCAATATCTAAAACCATAAATGGATTCTCTGGGAGTATCTTCTTGTCTATATAGAAAGGTAAAAATGTTGCTTCAACATCATCTCTTGAAAATGCAAAAACTGTTTGTGTTAAATCATTTGTTCCAAATGAAAAGAAGTCTGCATATTTTGCTATTTTATCTGCACAGACTGCTGCTCTTGGAACTTCAATCATAGTTCCAATTAAATAGTGTATCTCAACTCCTTCTCTCTCCATAACTCTTTTAGCAATATTATCAGTTAATTCTCTTAAGATCTTCAACTCATTTTCATGCGAAACAAGTGGATGCATTATTTCAACAAACGGATTAAGACCTTTTTTCTTTAAATTTATAGCAGCCATAATAATTGCTTCTATCATTGATTCATAAATTTCAGGATAAACTAATCCGACTCTGCAACCTCTCCAACCAATCATTGGATTATGTTCATACAGTTCTTTAACTCTCTTTAAAATATTTTCTCTTTTTTTTACCTCTTCAATATCACCTTTTTCTTTAAATTCCTTTATCTCTTCTTCCAATCTTTCTCTTTGAGGTAAAAATTCATGAAGAGGTGGATCAAGCAATCTTATTGTAACTGGAAGATTATCCATAACTTCAAGCATCTCTTCAAAATCTTTTTGAATCATTGGAATAATTTTTCTTAAATGTTTTTCTCTCTCTTCCTTTGTTTTTGCCATAATCATATCTTGAACAATTGGCAATCTCTCTGGATCAAGAAACATTCTTTCTATTCTTAAGAGTCCTATTCCTTCTGCTCCAAATTTTTTAGCCTTTATTGCATCTTGAGGAGTATTTGCGTTTGCTCTTACTCCAAGTTTTCTAATTTCATCAGCAAACTTTAATAATTTTTCAAGGTTTCCACCTAATTCTGGTTCAATTAATGGTGCTTTACCTAATATAACTCTTCCAGTTCCTCCATCAATTGTTATATATTCATCTTTCATTACTCTTGTTCCATCTGGAGCAATAAAATATCCCTCCTCCATGTTAATTTTTATCTCTTCGCAACCAACAACACATGGTTTACCCATTCCTCTTGCAACAACTGCAGCATGACTTGTCATTCCACCTCTTGCTGTAAGAATTCCTTTTGCAGCAACCATACCATGAATATCTTCAGGTGTAGTTTCTGGTCTAACAAGAATAATTTCTTCTCCATTATTTCCTCTTAATGCTGCTTCATCTGTATCGAAAACAACTTTTCCATATGCAGCACCAGGAGATGCTGGTAAACCTTTAGCTATATGCTTCACATTAGCTTTTGGATCAATCATTGGATGTAAAAGAAGTTCAACTTGATGTGGATCAACTCTCATTATTGCTTCTTCTTTTGTTATTAAACCTTCTTCAACCATATCTACAGCAATTTTTACAGCTGCAATTGGGGTCCTTTGTCCTGTTCTTGTTTGAAGCATGTATAGTTTTCCTTTTTCAATAGTAAATTCAAAATCCTGTATATCCCTATAATGTTTCTCGAGAATATCTTTTACTCTTAACAATTCCTCATATGCAGATGGAATATCTTTTTTAAGTTCATCAATTGGTTTAGGAGTTCTAATTCCAGCAACAACATCTTCACCTTGTGCATTTAGTAAATATTCTCCATAAAGTTTATTTTCTCCAGTTGATGGATCTCTTGTAAATCCTACTCCTGTGCCTGAATCATAACCTGCATTTCCAAATACCATCATCTGGATATTAACCGCAGTTCCAAGTGTTTCGGGTATCTTATAAATTCTTCTATACTCTATTGCTCTTTTGTTATTCCAAGATTTAAAGACTGCCTCAACTGCCATCATAAGTTGTTTGTATGGATCTTGTGGAAATTCTTCTTGAGTTTCCTTTTTATATAACTCTTTGTATCTTTCAACAACCTCAATTAAACCTTCTGCTGGTATTTCTGAATCATATTTGACATTATATTTCTTTTTTACATCATCAAGAATCTCTTCAAATTTTTCATGTTTGATTCCCATTACAACATTTCCAAACATCGATATGAATCTTCTGTAAGAATCATATGCAAATCTTTTATCTTTTGTTAACTCTTCAAGTCCTTTAACAGTTTCATCGTTTAAACCAAGATTTAAAATTGTGTCCATCATTCCTGGCATTGAAACAGGGGCGCCAGATCTTACTGATACAAGTAGGGGATTTTCTTTTGAACCAAACTTTTTATTAACTTTCTTTTCTAATTTATTTAAATATTCTAAAATCTCTTCTTTTAAACCTTCTGGGAGTTTCCCTCCAACTCTATAATATTCATTACAAACCTCTGTTGTAATTGTGAAACCGCTTGGAACAGGTAGACCTATTCTTGTCATTTCTGCAAGACCTGCTCCCTTACCTCCTAAAAGATTTCTCATCTCTTTAGAACCTTCTTCAAACTCATAAATTCTCTTTGTCATTCCCTACTCCTTTCTATTGTTTTAAAATCTCTTCAAAATGGCCAAATTTTCTAAAAATATTTAATAAATTCTTTAGCAAATTTAATCTATTTATTTTAATTTTTTCATCATCAACCATAACAAGAATATTGTCAAAAAATTTATTTATAATATTAACAGATTCAATAAATTTATTGTAAACTTTTTCCAATTCGATTATGTTTCTTTTCTCAATTTCATTTTTAATGTTTAAATAAAATTCATATAAATTTTTTTCCTCATCTTTTTCAAATAGATTCTCTTTAATTTCTCCTTGAATATTATGATTTTTGGTAATGTTATATACTCTTTTATATGCTAAAACAAAATTGTTGAATGGTTCTTCATTATATATATTTTTTATGAATTTACTATTCACATATGCTTTATAAGGTATAAATGGTTCAACATTAATAACAGCATTTATTATGTCATAATTTAAATTTTCTTCTTCTAAAATTCCTCTAAATCTATTTTTTATAAATTTTAAAATATTTTCTAAATTAAAGTCTTTCTTGAGAGAATCTTCAAATGTCTTTAATGAATAATCAATTAAATTATTAATTGAAATTGAATTTTCAAAAGAGATTAAAAGTTTAAGAAGGGTTAAAGAAACTCTTCTTAGACCCATAGGATCTTCACTTGAAGTTGGTTCTAACTTAACAAGAAAACTTCCAACCAGGGTATCAATTCTATCAATTATTCCAAGAATTTTTGGAAGTTTTGACTCTGGAAGTCTGTCATCTTTCTTTCTTGGATATATAAACTCTTTTATTATTTCACAGACATCTTTTTCTTCATTTGATTCAATGCATAAAAATCCCCCAATTATTCCATGTAATTCAGGGTATTCTTGAACAGTTAAAGTTGTTAAATCAGACATTGATAACAGAGCCGCTCTATCAAGAAGTGCTTTCTCTTCTTCTGTTAATTTTAAATCATTATAAAGATTCTTTAATAATTTAATTAATCTAATTGTTTTATCATAATATGTCCCGAGATTTTTTTCAAAAATTATATTTTTTAAACCATCAATTCTGTTCTTTATTGGAATCTCTTTATCTTTTGAAAAGAAAAATAAGGCATCATCAATTTTTGCTTTAACAACACTCATAAATCCTTCTTTTATTATATTTGAATCTTTGAAAATTCCATTTTGAACACCAAATGCATAAATTATTTCATTATTTTTCTTTCCAGGAAAAACTCTTGCACCTTTTATTAATATTTCAACGAGTATCTCATATGGTAGATCTCTTCCTTTTGATGGTAAAGTAAAGTAAAAAACTTTTGGTGATTCAACTAAATTTGTTACTTCATTTAAAAGATCTTCATCTTTATTTATTTCAACTTGAAGTTCTTTTTCAAAATTAGACAACTCTTCAAGAATTATCTTTTTTCTTTCTTCAAAGGATAAAATAATCCCTTCTTTTTTAATAGACTCAAAATAATCATCAACTGAATTAATTTTGATATAATCCATTGAAGTTTTTAAGAATCGTCTTGTTTCTCTTTTACTTTTTATATCTCCAATATTAATATTTATCAATTCATCATTAAACATTGATAAAATCCATCTTATTGGTCTTACAAAAGAAAGCGAGTCCCATTTCATTGGTTTTCTTATTGGAATTGAAAAAAGAATTTTTTGAAAGTTATCTCTTATTAATTCTTTAGTATCTTTACCAAACATTTTCTTTTCTATAAAAACGTATTCTTCATCACCAACTTTTTCAATTTTAATATCATCTATGGTACTATCATTTTTTTGCAAAAAACCTTTTAAAGGGGTAAGAGGTTCTCCATTTTCGTTAAATGCTAAAGATTTTTTTGGACCTTTTACTTTTAAAACTCTATCTTTTTGTCTCTCAGAAATTTCATCAACAAAAATGACTAACCTTCTTGGAGTAAAGAAAATTTGGAGATTCTTATATTCTATTGCCTCAGAATTAAGAAAATCAGAAAAATTTTTCTTAATTAATTCACCAATTTCATTTAAAAATCTGGCGGGTATCTCTTCTACACCAACTTCAATTAAAAGTTTATTACCCATTTCGTTCCTTTAAAAATAACTTAGCACAATTATTAGCAATATTTCTTATTCTTGTTATATATTGATTTCTTTCTGTTAATCCAATGGAGCCTCTCGCGTCCAAAATATTAAATATGTGAGATAATTTAAGGCAATATTCATAAGATGGAAGTATTAAATTTTTATCAAGAAGTTCATGTGCTTCTTTCTCAAAAGAGTCAAAAATCTCTCTTAGCATTTCTGTATTTGCCTCTTCAAAAGAATAAACACACATTTCTCTCTCCTCGAGTAATCTTAAATCTTTATATTTAATTGTTTGATTCCAATTTATCTCAAAAATTGATTCTTTTTTTTGAAGAAAAAGAGCTATTCTTTCTAAACCATAAGTAATCTCTGCAGAAATAGGTTCTAAATCTATTCCACCCGCTTGTTGAAAGTAAGTAAATTGAGTTATTTCCATTCCATCACACCAAACTTCCCATCCAACTCCCCATGCTCCAAGAGTCGGAGATTCCCAATTGTCTTCAACAAATCTAATATCATGATCTTCTTCTTTTATTCCAAGACTTTTTAAACTGTTTAAATATATTTCAATAATATTATTTGGGGGAGGTTTTAAAATAACTTGAAATTGATGATGTTTATATAATCTATTTGGATTATCTCCATATCTTCCATCTTGTGGTCTTCTTGAAGGTTGAACATATGCAACTCTATAGGGATTTTTTCCTAAAACACCAAAAAAAGTTAAAGGACTCATTGTCCCTGCTCCAACTTCAATATCAAAAGCTTCAGCAACTACACAATTTTCTTTGCTCCAAAAAATTCTTAACTCAGTTATAATATCTTGAAAGGTCATTTCTTTAAAATTTTACCACAAATTAATTTTATTTAAAACTTTTTCAAACAAAAATTTTAATTTTGTAGTTAATAATTAAAAATTAACAACTATATATTAAAAAAATTTTAAAATTATTGAATTTTATTAAAATAATGTTAAAATATATTTAAATTATTTTTAATTTATTTTTGGAGGTTATAATGAAAAAACCTCAAGGATTTAAAGGGTTTATTTTAATGTCAATTGGTCAATTTATCTCAATGGTTGGTTCAAGTATGACTCAATTTGGTTTATCAATATGGATTTGGAAAACCACAGGAAATGCCACGCCATTTAGTATAATTACAACTTTATTCTTTATTCCAAACTTAATTTTCTCACCTTTTGCAGGTGCACTTATTGATAGATGGCCTTTAAAAAAATCTCTAATCCTTCCAGATCTAACAGCAGGATTAATAACATTATTAACTTTGATTTTGTATTTGATGAATAAATTAAATCTTCCTTTTTTATACATTGCATCTTTTGTTTCAGGAATATTTAACGCTTTTCAATGGCCAGCATATTCAGTAACAATAAGTGTTATGTTAAAAAAAGAAGAATATGGAAAAGCAAATGGCCTTTTTTCAATGGTTGAAAATGGTCCAATGATAATTGCACCAATCCTTGCGGGTATATTTTTACCTTTAATAAATTTATCTGGAGTAATGATTATTGATATATTTACTTTTTTATTTGCCATTATTGCAGTTCTATATGTCTACATTCCAAAAATTGATAGAGTTTTATCTATTGAAAAATTAAATATTTTTAGTGAAGCCCTCTTTGGATTTAAATATATTTTTAAACATAAACATTTATTATCACTACTCACTGTTTTTCTTCTTGTTAATCTCTTTGAAGGATTTATAAACCCTTTATATTCGCCATTAATTTTGTCAAAAACAAATAATAATAGTATTTTCTTGGGAATAATACAAATGTTTTTTGGTTTAGGTGGGCTTATCGGAGGATTTGTTATGACAATTTGGGGAGGAACAAAAAAGAAAATATACAGTTTATTAGGTGGAATTTTTCTTGGAGGAATCTCTTTAGTTTTCTTTGGAATATCTAAAGCAGTTTATATTTTATCAATTCTTGGATTAATAATCTCTTTCTCAGGTGTTATTTCAAATGCATCTTCTCAAGCAATTTGGCAATCTAAAATTTCTCCTGAATTACAAGGAAGAGTTTTTTCAGCAAGAAGAGTAATAGCACAACTTATTGGAACAATACCAATGATTTCAAGCGGACCAATTGTTGATAACATTCTTTCTAAATATTTTACTTATGAAAATAGATTTTTTTCTTATTTTGGAAGTGGAAAAGGAGGAGCTATGTCTTTTATGACATCTTTATCTGGAATTCTTGTTATATTTGTTGTAATTTATGCTCTTTCTAATAAACTTATAATGAATGTTGAAACAATAGATTAAATTTTGATTTATAATAAATTATGTGGAAATTATGTTTAAAAATATATGTTTATTAATTATTGATATGCAATATGATTTTATTAAGAGCCCTTCTCCAGTTTTTGTTAATGAGTGTAGAGATATTATTCCAAATATCCAAAAAATTCTTAATAGATTTAGAGAAAAAAATCTACCAAGAATTTTTGTTAAAAGAGAACATAGAGAATCTGGTATTGATGTTGATTTACCAAGAAGAGAATTATTTATAAAAAATGGTGGGTTTTTAATAGAAAATAATTTGGGATCTGAAATTATAAATGAATTAAGACCAAATAAAGATGAGATTGTCGTTATAAAAAGAAGATTCTCAGCCTTTTTTGGCACTGAACTTGACTTTTTATTAAGAAGAATGGAGATTAAAACTTTAATTTTAACTGGAATTCAAACTCCAAATTGTATAAGAACAACTGCGTTTGATGCTATCTCTTATGATTATGAAGTAATAGTTATTTCTGATGCAACAAAATCAAAAACAGATGAAATTCAAAATGCAAATTTATTAGATATGAAAGAAGTTGGTATAAAAATTTTATTAACCAATGAATTATTAAATATGTTAAAATGAATTTAAATGATACATGGTATTACCAGATTAAATAGTGAAGAATTAAATAAAAAGAAAGAAGAATATGAAATATATTTAGAAACATCAAAAAAACTTTTTGAAAATTTTATTGATAAAAGAAACCCTTTCACAATTTCATTAATTGATAAGGAGGGAGTAGTATTATTAGTTTGTAGTGCTGAAAAGAACCCTATCATTGAAGAAGGAATAATTATAGATGAAAAATTTGGAGTTACAGCAATATTGAATGTAATAAAAAGTTGCAAAGAATCAGAAATCTTAGGAAATGATCATACTTTACCTTTATTAAAATCTTGGTCATGTGCTGCATCTCCAGTTAAAGATATTTATGGAAATTTAAAATGCATTATTAGTTTATCAAGTGAAAAAGATAAATACCCACAATATGGTTTAAAATTGGTAAAATTAATTACAAGTGCTATTGAAAATGAGGTTAATTTAAAACATACATTAAAAGAAATTGAATTATCAAAGCATTACGCTGAAATAATAGCAGAAGGTAATAAAGATGGTGTCCTTGTTTTAGATAAGAATGCTAATGTATTGTATATAAATCAAGTTGGAGCAAATATTTTAAAAATTGACAGAGAAAAAGCAATAGGAAAAAATGTTACTGAAATAGTAGATTTTACTCCAGTTATATTGAATGTTTTTAAAACACATAAAGGTTATGTAGATAAAGAATTTATTATAGAAAGTCCATCAAGAGGTTTACTTCATTTCATAAAAACAGCCGTTGTATTAAGAGATTCGAATGGGAATTTTGCAGGTGTAGTAGATTTTTTTAGAGAAATTGAAAGAGTAAGAAAATTTGTAACATCGTATATAGGAGCTGAAGCAAAATTTACTTTTGATGATATAAAAGGAGAAAGCGAAAAAATAAAAGAGGTTGTTAGAATAGCCAAAATTGCTTCTAAATCGAATTCAACTGTTTTAATCACTGGAGAAACTGGTACTGGTAAGGAAATGTTTGCTCAAGCAATACATTTTGAAAGTGAAAGAAGATCTGGACCGTTTGTAGCATTGAATTGTGGAGCAATTCCAAGAGATTTAGCAGAAAGTGAATTATTTGGTTATGAACCAGGAGCATTTACAGATGCAGATAAAAGAGGAAGACCCGGAAAATTTGAACTTGCAGATGGTGGTACTCTTTTTTTAGATGAAATTAATGAATTGCCTCCTTCCCTCCAAATTAAACTTTTAAGGGCAATTGAGGATAAAGTAATAACAAGAATAGGTGGAACCAAATCTCTCAAAGTTAATGTAAGGATAATTTCAGCAACTAATAAAAATATTCAAGAGTTAGTAGAAAAAGGAATTTTTAGAAAAGATTTATATTTTAGATTAAATGTTATCCATATAAATATTCCTCCATTAAGAGAAAGAAGAGAGGACATTCCTATTCTAATTAATCATTTTATTAACAAATTTAATATGACACTGAATAAAAATATAAAAGGTTATGATAATTCATTTATTGATCCACTTTTAAATTATGATTTTCCTGGTAATGTAAGAGAATTACAAAATATTATTGAAAGAGCCATAAATATATGTGAGAGTGATAAATTAACTATAGATCATTTACCAGAATATTTATTTGAAAAGAAGTTCGATTTTAAAAAATATATAAATTTAGAAGATATTAAGAGAGACTATATTGAAAAAATTTTACTTGAATGTGATTTTAATATCTCTAAAGCAGCTAAAAAAATTGGTATTTCAAGACCGACTCTTTATAAAATCATTAAAAAATATAAATTAGAGAAATATATTTAATATGTAAAATTTTTTTACAAAAATTTACAAATCTTTGTTAAAATTTTTTACAAAATCATAAAAGAATTAATATAAAATCATTATTTTATTATTTGGCACAAATTTTGCATATATTTTTTGAAACTTAATTATGAAAGAAAGGAGGGATTAATGTCAGATTACTCAAAGGAATTTTTGCAATCACTTTACAGAACTATGGTAAGAATAAGAGTTTTTGAGTTAAAAGCAGAAGAACTTTTCCTTCAAGGCAAATTACCGGGTTTTATACATCTTTATATTGGTGAAGAGGCTATTGCAACAGGGGCAATGGCTAATTTAAGAAAAGATGATTATATCACCTCAACTCATAGAGGACACGGTCATATGATTGCTAAAGGTGCTTCAATGGATAGAATGATGGCGGAGTTATATGGAAAGAAAACAGGTTATTGCAAAGGAAAAGGAGGTTCAATGCATATTGCAGATGTTTCAATTGGCGTATTAGGAGCCAATGGAGAAGTTGGTGGTGGTTTACCGATTGCAGTTGGAGCAGCAATGGGTTTGAAAATGCAAAAAAAAGATTCTGTTGTAATATCATTTTTTGGAGATGGAGCATCTAATAGAGGTTCATTTCATGAATCATTAAATTGGGCTTCTGTTTATAATTTACCTGTTATATTCATATGTGAAAACAATCAATTCGCATCAACAGCAAGATTTAAAGAAACAACATCAGTGGAAAATATTTCAGATAGAGCAGTTGCTTATAGTATGAAAGGAATAACCATTGATGGTAACAATGTTCTTGAAGTTTATGAAACAGTAAAAGAGGCTGTTTATAGAGCAAGAAATGGAGGAGGACCTACATTAATTGAAGCAAAAACTTATAGAATAAAAGGCCACTTTGTTGGTGATCCAATGTTATATAGAGATCAAAAAGAAGTTGAAGAATTTTGGAAAAAGGAACCAATAGGAAGATTTGAAAATTATCTTTTTGAAAATGGTTTTATGAATAATCAAGAAAAAGAAAGTATTTGGCAAGAAGCGAATAAAGAGGTTGAGACTGCTGTTAAATTTGCTGAAGAAAGTGAATATCCAGAACCAAAAGAGGCATTAGAAGATTTGTTTGAAAATGATACTGGATATGACTATTTTTAAAGGAGGAGATAAATGAGAGAAATAACCTTTGCTGAAGCGTTAGGCGAGGCAATGTTAGAAGAGATGGAAAGAGACCCAACTATATTTACTTATGGAGAAGATATAGCTAAACAGGGTGGAATTTTTGGTCAATATAAATCTTTGTTAGGAAAATTCAAAGATAGAGTAATTGATACGCCTATTTCTGAAGAAGTTATATATGGATCTGCTTTAGGTGCAGCATTAGTGGGAATGAGACCAGTTGTTGAGTTTCATTTTGCAGATTTTATTTTTACCGGTATCACATCAATTGTAAATCAAATAATGAAATTCAAACATATGACAGGCGGACAAGGAAAAATAAGGGTTGTTTTAAGAGGACCAGATGGTGTTGCAAAATCTGCTGCAGCACAACATTCTGAGTCTATAGAAACAATCTTTATGCATATTCCAGGAATTTTTGTAGTTATTCCATCTACTCCATATGATATGAAAGGTTTGCTAAAAACTGCATTAAGATGTGATGATCCAGTAATTATATTTGAACATAAAATGCTTTATAAAATTAAAGGTCCCGTTCCAGAAGAAGAATATTTTATTCCTTTTGGTAAAGCGGATATTAAAAGAGAGGGTAAAGATGTAACAGTTGTTGCAACATCAAGAATGGTGCATGAATCATTAAAAGCAGCAGAAGAATTAGAAAAAGAAGGTATAGATGTTGAGGTTATCGATTTAAGAACACTTGTTCCATGGGATAAAGAATGCGTAATTAATTCTGTCAAAAAAACTCATCATCTTGTAATTGCCCATGAAACATGGAAAAGAGCTGGTTGGGGGGCAGAGGTTGCAGCAACTGTTCAAGAAATGGCTTTTGATTATCTTGATGCACCAATAATACGAGTTGGAGCAAAAAATGTTCATATAGCATTCAGTCCTCCTCTTCAAGACTATATAGTGCCAGATTATAAAAGCGTCATTGATGCAGTTAGGAGAGTATTAAATGTATGAGTTAAAGATGCCTAAATTTGGTTTAACAATGGAGGAGGGGGTTATAACAAAATGGTATAAAAAAGAAGGCGATTTTGTTAATAAGGGAGAGGCTATATGTGAGATTGAATCAGAAAAAATAGTGAATGATTTAGAATCTCCTGTGTCAGGTTATATAAAACAAATATTAGTTAAAGAGGGTGAGTCAAAAAAAGTTGGAGAAGTTATTGCATTAATATCAGAAAGTAAAGAAGAATTAAGAAAGGAGGTGATAAAAGAAGAGAGTGAAAAAGAGATTTTAGCATCTCCAAGAGCAAAAAGATTGGCAAAGGAGAAGGGTGTTGATTTAACAAAAATTAAAGGAAGTGGACCAGGAGGTAGAATAGTAGAAAAAGATATTTTAGATTATTTAGAAAGCGTAAAAGAGTCAAAAGAGATTATAGAAGAGTTATCTCAAATAAGAAAAGAAATTATAAAAAATCTTAAAAAAGGATATGAAAATTCTATCTTAGTAACAAATGTAACGAAAGTTGATTTTAGTCATTTAATGAATATAAAAAGAAATTTTCTTAAAGAGATCTCTGTAACTTCTATTTTAGTAAAAGTTGTATCTCAAGTTTTAAAAAAACATCCAAAGTTTAACTCAAATTTTGATGGAGAAAAATTGATTAAATTTAGAGACATTAATATTGGAATTGCAACAGATACAGAAAAAGGTCTCATAGTGCCTGTATTAAAGAATGTTGAAAATATGTCAATTGAAGAGATAGATAAAAAATTAAAAGATTTAATTAAAAAAGCAAAAGATGGAAAACTTTCTATAGATGAGACAAAGGGCTCACATTTTACAATTACAAATTTAGGTATGATGAGAACTGATTTCTTTACACCAATTTTAAATGCTAATGAAGTAGGAATTTTAGGTATTGGAAGGATTGATAAAGAAATTAAAATGGATGAAAATGGGAGAATCTATCCTATAGAAATTTCACATCTTTCTTTATCTTATGATCATAGGGTTATTGATGGTGCTGATGCTGCAAGATTTTTAGATGATCTCTGCAGCATCATTGAAAATGAAAGTAATTTAAAAAAATTATTAAATTTGTAAAAAGGAGGTAAGGTTATGAAAAAATTTTTAACAATTTTTTTAATTGTAACTTTAACATTATCTATTTTTTCATTAACAGGATGTAAAAAGGAAGAAAAAGTTGAATTTGTACCAAAAGCAGAGTATACTATGCAACTAAATGTTGGACCTGCTTTTGGATGGGGAATGGGAGCACAAAAATGGGCTGACTTGATTAAAATTAAAACTGGAGGAAAAATTAATGTTAAACCATATTTCTCGAGTGCTTTACTTCAAGGAAAACAAACAAACTGGTTCCAAGCAGTTGCAGAAGGAAGTATAGATTTTGCAGTAGAATCAACAATTAATTCTTCACCAGTTGTTAAATCACATAATTTATTTTCTTTACCATTTTTCATTAATACTTATGAAAATTTAGACAAAATTGAAAATGGTGAAACAGGTAAAAAACTTTTTGAAGAAATGGAAAAATTAGGAGTAGTTCCTCTTGCATGGGGTGAAAATGGATTTAGACAAATCACCAATAGTAAAAAACCAATTAGAACTCCAGAAGATATGAAAGGATTAAAATTCAGAGTTGTTGGATCTCCTATATTTATTGATATTTTTAAGGCACTTGGTGCTGATGCTGTTAGCATGAACTGGGCAGACGCTGTTACAGCATTTCAACAAGGAGCAGTTGATGGTCAAGAAAATCCATATGGTGTCTTACTTCCAGTTCAAATTTGGCAATACCATAAATATGTAACGAATTGGAACTATGTTGTAGATCCTCTTATCTTTTGTGTAAGTAAAAAAACTTGGGATACATTTCCAGATGATATAAAACAAGCAATAAAAGAAGCAGCAATTGAGGCTGCAGAATGGGAAAAAGCATATGTTAGAAGAGGGCTTGATGATGGAACAGCGCTTAAAATATTGAAAGAAAAATTTAATTATATTCCTGAAATTTCAGATCAAATTGCCTATGTAAAGTTAAATGGGATGACAGTAATAGATATTACTGAAGAAGAGAGACAAAAGTTTATTGAAGCCACAAAGCCAGTTTTTGATAAATGGGTAGAAGTTGTCGGTAAGGATTTAGTTGAACTTGCAAAAAAAGATATGGGAAAATAAAAGAAATTTTTTTATTAAAGGGGGTGATTAACTCACCCCCTTTTTCTTAAAGGAGGAATTATGAAAAAATATACAATTGAAGAAATTTTATCATCAATTATTCTTGGAATAATGGCAATTATTGCTTTTATTAATGTTTTAAGTAGATATATATTTAAATTATCAATAGCAGCGATAGAAGAACTTGAAATTAATTTTTTTGTTTGGTTAACAATATTAGGAATAGCATTAGCATTTGAAAAAGGCTCCCATCTTAACATGACAATTATTTATAATAAATTTCCAAAATGGATGAAAAAAATTTCTATTATTATCTCCTCAATTTTAGCAATAATCTTATTTGCTATTGTTAACTATTTTGCAATTAGAGAAATTTACATGGATTTAACACTTTTTCACATGAGAAGCGAAGCACTTAATATTCCTAATTGGATATATGTTATAGGAATCCCAATTTTTTCAATTTTTGTTTTTAAAAAAATAATTACATCTACTGTTAAAAATATTAAAAATTTAAAATAGGAGGTTATTAAATGTTTCCAGCATTATTATTGTTTGGCATATTCATTATTTTAATTATATTAGGTACTCCAATTGGCACCTCTATTGGTATTGCCGGAGTACTTGGCACAGTTTTTTATAAACTTGGTATAACAATGATTTCAAGAAATTTCGCTTCAGGTATAGCAAAATTTCCATTAATTGCAATTCCATTTTTTGTACTTGCTGGTGCATTAATGGCAAAAGGCGGACTTGCTAAAAAAATTTCCGATTTTATTATTCTTTTAGTAGGTAAATCTGTTGGTGGTCTTGCAATTGCAGCCGTTATTACTGCAACTTTTTGGGGAGCAATTTCAGGATCTGGACCTGCAACTGCGGCTGCAATTGGTTTAATCTTTCTTCCAGCAATGATAAAACAAGGATATTCTGATCTTTTTTCAGCAGCAGTTATTGCTGCTGCTAGTGGACTTGCAATTATTATTCCACCATCTATTGCTTTTATAGTCTATGGAAATATAACAGGAGTTTCTGTCGCAGCACTTTTTTTAGGTGGAATAATACCTGGTTTGGTTGTTTCAGGTTTTTTAATTTTAATCACTTATATTATTTCTAAAAAAAGGGATTATAAAGGAACTGAAAAAAGAGGAACAGTTAAAGAAATTTTATTTGCATTAAAAGAGGCTGTATGGGCACTTATTGCTCCAGTTATAATTCTTGGATCAATTTATGCAGGAGTTGCTACACCAACAGAAGCAGCTGTAATTGCGGTATTTTATTCTCTTTTTGTTGGAATTTTTATATATAAATTACTTGATTTGAGAACAATTATTGATGCTTTAATTGAAACAGCAATAACTTCTGCAGTTGTTATGTTTGTAGTTACATTTGCTGGTATTTTTTCTATTGCTGAAGCAAGATTGGGAATTTTAGATTTAGCAGCTAATGGTGTAATAAATATTTCAAAAAATCCAATAATCTTCTTATTACTTGTCGATATAGTTTTCTTAATTGCTGGTTTCTTTTTAGACGCAATTTCAATAATGTATGTAATTATGCCAATCTTTTTACCAGTTCTAAAATCATTTGGTGTTGACCCTCTCTTTTTTGGAGTTGCAGTAACAGTTGCATGTGCAATCGGACAAATAACTCCACCAGTTGCAGTTAATTTATATGTAACAGCTAATTTAATCAAAAAACCATTAGATCAGGTATCTAAAGAAGTTTGGCCTTTTGTTATATTTACAATAATTGCTCTTTTGATAATAACTTATGCACCAAAACTATCTCTTATAATTCCAATTGCTTCAAAACTTTATATTCCATAAGATTTTTTGAATTCCTCAATTGCTTTAAAAGTTAGAGGATTTTGTAAAATTTCATCAAAAATATTTTTTGGAATTGTTATCGCATCGCTTCCATTTTTTACAACTTCTTCTATTTCTTTAGAACTTCTAAAACTTGCTGAAAGTATTTTTGTGTTTATTTTATTTTCTTTAATTATAAATTTAGCATCTCTTACAATAGATAATGGTTCTCCACCATATCTTCCAATTCTATTTATGTAGGGAATTACATAAACTGGTTCATATTTTAAAGATAAAATTATCTGTGAAAGTGAAAATATTGATGTTATTGAAAATGGAATATTTTCTTTTTTAAAAAGAGATAAACTTCTTAAACCTTCTTTTAAAAATGGTATTTTTAAAATTAAACCCTCAGGATAAAGTGAAAAATAATTTTTTCCTTCTTCAAAAATTTTTATGTAATCATCTTCTAAAGTTTGGACAAAAATTTTTAAATTTAATTTTTTACAAAAATTTATAACTTCTTTTGGTAATACTTTTTCTTTTGAAAGAAGAGTTGGATTTGTTGTAACTCCATCTATTATTCCAATTGAATTTAACTCTTCAATCTCTTTTAAATTAGCACTGTCTAAAAATATTTCCATATTTGATAAAATTATAATACATTGTCTTAAGGAGGTAAAGAGATGAAGTTAAGAGAGATTTACAATTTGTTTATAAAGTTAGGAATAGAATATGATCCAAGAGGGAAAGATGAAGTTTTGAAACTTCTTGATGAAAGAAAAAAAGAATATGAAAAACTTGATGATAGAGAGAAGGAATTTTTTGATTTAGATTCTCTTTTTAATCCATATGGAGACACAAGGATCCTTTATGGAACTGGAGATGAAGAGATAAATAGTTTAATTGCAGGAATTGATATTGATAGTGCAGAAGTTATTCTTGCAAAAAATTTAAATTTTGATCTTGTTTTATCTCATCACCCGAGAGGAAATGCTCTTTTAAATCTTCCAGATGTAATGAAACTTCAAGAAGACGCAATTGTTCATTATGGAGTTCCAATTAATGTTGGCCAAAAATTAATGGCAAAAAGAATTTCTGAAGTTGATAGAGCAATAACACCTCAAAATGCTTACAGAGCAGTTGATACCGCCAAAATATTGAAAATACCTTTTATATGTGTTCACACTCCTTCAGACAATGCTGTACATTCCTATTTAACTAATTTATTTGAAAAAGAAAAACCAAAATATTTAAAAGATGTAATTGATATTCTATTAACAATTCCTGAATATAAAGAAGCAAAAAAACTTGGTTTCGGGCCAAAAATATTTAATGGTGATCCTAAAAGTAAAGCAGGAAAAATAATTGTTGATATGACTGGTGGAACAGAAGGAGCAAAGGAACTTATGAAAAAATTCTCTGAGGCAGGAGTTGGAACTATTGTTGGAATGCATTTCTCTGAAGAACATAGAAAAGAGGCAGAAGAGGCATTAATTAACCTTGTTGTTGCTGGTCATATGTCATCTGATTCACTTGGTTTAAATCTCATTCTTGATGAATTAGAGAAAAAAGGTGTTAAAATAGAATCTTTTTCAGGATTTATAAGAATAAAGAGGATATGAAAATCAAAGGGGAGTGAAGTTCACTCCCCTTTTTTATTTCTAATTAAAATTCAGTTTTTCCTGTAAAATTAAATTCTTTAACCCTAATGTATGGAACAACACTTACATGGGCATTGCCTTTTTGAACTTTTCTCTCTTTTGAAATTTCTAAAACATTGTTCATAAGTTCAACCATATTTTGTGTAAACCTTAAATTTTTTAATGGAGTTGTTATTTTTCCATTCTCAATTAAAAACGTACCGTCTCTTGTCATACCAGTTATAATAACTCTTTTTGGATCAAGTGGATTTGTATAATGAAATCTTGAAACAAAAATTCCCTTCTCAACATTTTTTATCATATCCTCTAAATTACTTTCACCCTCTTTCATAAACAGATTCAAAGCAAATGGACCTATTGAATTTGGTTGAGGAAGAGCATGACCTGTATTTTCTTTTCCATATTTATAAGCATGATATGAATCATACACAACTCCTTTAGCGATTCCATTTTCAATTAAATTTACTCTCCTTTTTGGAACACCTTCAAAATCAAAAACAATTGGAGCACCAATTGGATCTAATCCATCATCCCAAATTGTTATATTTTCACCAAAAACTTTTTCACCTAATTTACCACTCATAAAACTTGTATCTTGATGAAACGATTTCGCTCCAAATGATAGATATGCGAAGAAGAAAAGTATATCTTCAACTGCATAGGGTGTTAAAATTACTTCATATTTTTGAGGTTCAATATCTTTAGGATTTTTACCCATTAAAACTCTATTAATTACTTCTTCAGCGAGATCAATTTCATTTAATTCTGAGAATTTTAATGCAAATCTATCACCATACCCAGATGAATTATCACTCATAATAACAGTTGAAAAAGTCAATGAAGAATACGGTGAGTAAGCCTCAATTCCTCTTGAATTTAATACTAAATACTCTTCAAGATCTAGTGATAAAGCACCTGAAGCAATTAAATTATTTTTTTCAGCAAGTTTAACTAGATTTAGAACTTTATATGCGAGATCTTGTGGAGTAACAGAAAGATTTTCCTCATATAAAGTTTTCACATCTTTTATACTCTCTCTTTCTGGTAGTTTAACAAAATCTGGGTCTTCTTTTGAATATTCAGCAATTTCCTCAGCATCTTTTACTGCTTTAATTATTCCTTCCTCTGTGAGATTGTTTGTTTCAACAAATCCAATTTTTTTGTTTTTAATAACCCTTACTCTTATCTGAGAATTCGTCTCTTTTACATTTTGATGAATAGTATTATTTGCAAATCTTGTTAAAGTAGATTCTTTTCCAAGATATAAAATTTCAATTTCATCAGATTTTGATGAATTAATCCCTTTCTTTAAAATTTTTACAATCTCTTCTTTTCCTCTCATCTTATCACCCCTACTCTAACATTTCTAAATCTTGCAGGTGCTGTTCCATGAGATACCTGCATAATTTGAGTTGGTTCACCTTTTCCACAATTTGGTAAACCCCAAACATGCCATAAATCTTTGTTGCCGATTCCATCACAAGATCTCCAAAATTCATAAGTAATTCCAGTATATGTTGGATTTTTAATCATTTCCCCTAATTTTCCATTTTTAATTTCCCATCCAATCTCACATCCAAATTGAAAATTGAGTTTTTATCATCTATAGACCAACTTTTGTTTGTTTCAACATAAATTCCTTCTTTTACACCACCAATTAAGTCTTCAAAAGTAAGATTTCCAGGTTCAAGATTTATAGAGGTCATTCTTATTAAAGGGATCCTATTCCATCCATCTGCTCTCATAGCACCCATTGGTTTTAATCCTACTTTATGCGCTGTTTCTCTTGATGTTAAATAACCCACAAAAATCCCATCTTTCACAAGATAGACTCTTTGTGCAGGAACTCCTTCATCATCATATTTAAAACCTCCAAGAGCATAGGGTATTGTTGCATCCGCTGTTATATTTACAATTTTCGAACCATATTCAAAATTTCCTAATTTCTCTGGTGTAAGAAATGAAGTTCCAGCATAAGATGCTTCCATTCCAAAAACTCTATCAAGTTCTGATGGATGTCCTAAAGACTCATGAACTTGAAGAGCCATTTGATAACCACTTATAACAATATCCATATACCCTTGCGGACAAGGTTTCGCAGAAAGAAGTTCAACGCTTTGTCTTGCTACTCTTTCGCTATTTTCAATAAGTTTTAACTCTTCAATAAACTCATAACCTTTTCTTGAAAAATCACCACCTAAAGATGCAGGATAACTCCTTCTTTGTACCTCTCCTGTATCACCAATTGCATATGCTTCTATACCACCACCTGATACGATCCTTTCTTGAAAAATGTATGAACCTTCAGTTGAAGCAAAATATTTATTTTGTTTTAAAAAGTATAAACTTCCCTTTCTTATTTTAACCATTTTATATTGAGACATTATTCTATCGCACTCTAAAAGAAGTGAGAGTTTTTTATTTAGCGGAACAGAAAATGGATCAATTTTATAACTTTCATAATATTCATCTTCAACAATCTCAATTGGAGATAAAAATACATCTTCTTTTTTTACAAGTTGTGATGCCTTTGCAATGTTTATTGCTTCATCCAAAACTTTAAGCATCTCATATTTATCTATTTTTGAAGATGAAGAAAAACCCCATGAACCATTGACAAGCACTCTAATTCCAAAACCTTTTGATATTGATCTTCCAATTCCTTGAACTATACCATTCTCTGTGTCTAGAGTTTCAATTTCATCCTCAACCACCCTTACATCTCCATAATAAACTCCTCTTTTTTTAGCCTCATCCATAATCCATCTTACTTCATCTTTCATAAATCCTCCTAAATTTTAAAATGTTAAACTTAAAAGTCTTCTAATTCTTTCTTCAATTGGAGGGTGAGTTGCAAAAATTTTTTCACCAGAAAAAGGACTTCTAATAAATAAGTGAGCAGTTGCATCAGATGCTACTTTCATATCTTTTTTATATTCACTTAATTTTTTTAATGCATTTGCAAGTCCATAAGGATTTCTTACTATATATGCACCATCTGCATCTGCGAGATATTCTCTTTGTCTTGATATTGCTGCTCTAATTAAAGCGACAAGAATTGGAGAAATTATTGCTAAAATAAGTGCAATTAAAATAAGAACTGCATTTCCACCCTCTCTGTCTCTTTTTCTGCCGCCTCCATAGAAAAACATGCTTCTTAAAAAGATATCTCTTAATAAAACTATCAACCCAACAACTATTCCAATAACAGTCATAAGAAGAATATCATAATTTCTTATATGAGCTATTTCATGTGCTATTACACCCTGAAGTTCTTCTCTATTCATCATTTCAAGAAGTCCTGTTGTAACACAAACTGATGCATTTTGTGGGTTTCTCCCTGTCGCAAAAGCATTTGGTTGAGGTTCATTCATAATATACACTTTTGGTTTTGGAACACCAGCAGCAATTGAAACTTCTTCAACAACATTGTGTAATACGTAAAACCTTTCTTTATCAGCAGGAATTGCTCCAACAGAGAGAAGGGCAATTTTATCAGAATTGTAATAAACAATTAAGTTGTAAATAATTATGAATATCGTAATTAAAATTAAACCACTAACTCCCCATTCTAATACATATATAAAAAAATATCCAATAAGAAAGAGAATTATAGAAAATAAAATAAGAAAGAAAAATGTTTTTCTTTTATTTTCTGAAATTAATTCATAAAGAGTTTTCTTCATTTTCTATTTAAAAACTTACTGTAATTCTTCCCCTTTCTTCTTCAGGTACTGGATAATATTCAGCAGGTGTTAATCCCATTATTCTTGCAACAAGTGCTGCAGGAATTCTTTCTTGGGCAGCATTATAATTCATAACGATATCATTATAGAATTGTCTTGCAAAAGCAATTTTATTCTCTGTATTTGTTAACTCTTCTTGAAGTTTTAAGAAATTTTCATTTGCTTTAAGTTCTGGGTATGCTTCTGCAACAGCAAATAAAGTTTTCAAAGCACCAGTTAATTGATTGTTTGCCTCTCCAATATCTTTTATAGAACCAGAAGTCATTGCTCTAGTTCTTAGATCTGTAATCTTTTCAAAAACCTCTCTTTCATGCTTTACATAACCTTTTACAGTTTCAACCAAATTTGGAATTAAGTCATATCTTCTCTTGAGTTGTACATCAACTTGTGCCCATGCATTTTTAACTCTATTTTTTAGAGTTATAAACATATTGTAAGTGCCTATGAACCAAAAGAGCACAATCAGCACTATTCCTAAAATGATCCATCCAATCATTATTCACCTCCAATTTTCTTTAATTATACTTTATTTTAAATATTTTTGTTATATAGATAAAGTAAATATAAGGAAAAAAATATCCCAAAAATTGAGAAAATCAATAAGAAAAGAGGGGAAGAGTTTAATTTTTTATCTATGAAAATTCCAACTGCCCCAAAACTTAAGGTTGTAGTCAAAAAAATAAAAATAATCTCAAAAACTATTTGAATAAAACTTTTATTTTTCATCTACAAGTTAATTATATATAAATTAATGATATAATAGTTTAAAGATGAAAGGAAAAAGTTTTATACATAAAAATGCAATTAGAGATATAGCAATTCTATCTGCTTTAAGATGTTATGGTATAATTGGAATGGCACCAGTAAATATATTACAAAAAATAGAAAAGGCTCTTGGCTCCAGTGAAGCAACAAGAGGTGTCGAAGTTGAATTTTTTAATGGAAAATTTATCATTAAATATCACATTATTGTTTCAAAAGGAATTAATATAAAAGAAGTGATTAACAATTTGATTGAACAAGCAGAATTTTCTTTTAAAAAAATGATTCATATAAAACCTGAAATAAAAGTTTTCGTTGAAGAAGTTAAGGAGGAGTAAGTTTTGGAATATCTCGATAAAGATTTCTTTCTCAATTTTTTTTATCAAGGATATAAAGAAGTTGAAAAAAGAAAAGAAGATATTAACAAATTAAATGTATTTCCAGTACCAGATGGAGATACGGGCACAAATATGTTTATGACACTTCAATCAAGTTATGAAGAAATACAAAAAAATAACCCAAAAAGTGTAGGCGAGATTTCACAATGTATTGCGAGAGGAAGTTTAATGGGAGCAAGAGGAAATTCTGGTGTTATTATGTCTCAAATTTTTAAAGGGATGAATATAGTTTTAAAAGAAAAAGAAAAAATTACTCCTAAAGATTTTGCACTTTCATTTGTTGAAGGTGTTTCAAAAGCATATAAAGCAGTAATAAAACCAGTTGAAGGAACAATTTTAACTGTGGCAAAAAGTTTTGCAAAAACTTTTTATGAAAAGATCAAAGAAGGAAAAAATTTAGAAGATGCTTTTCTTGATGCAATTATAAAAGGAAGAGAAACTCTTAAAAAAACTCCTGAAATGTTAAGTATTCTAAAAGAGGCTCAAGTTGTTGATGCTGGTGGTCTTGGGTTTTTGTGTTTTGTTGAGGGTGGTTATAAAGCAATCAAAGGGAAAGAGGTTGAACTTGAAAAAATAGAACTAAAAGAACCAAAAAAATTTAAAAAATTGCTTTATCCTTATGATGTTGTGATCTTGCTTTCTACAAATTTAAAAGAAGAAACAATAATTAAAGATTTTAATATAGATGGTGATTCATTAATAGTTGGTAAAGAGGAGGATTTCTTTAAAATTCACTATCACACAAATAATTTATTTGATTTAATAAATTATTTCAGCAAGAAAGGAACGATTATAAAAATTAATATAGAAAATATGCAATATGAAATAGATAAATTAAGTCAAATAAAAAAAGAGGTTGGATTTGTTGCAGTATCTCGTGGAAAAGGATTTGAAAAAATTTTGAAAGAAGCAGGGGTTGATTATATAGTTGAAGGAGGACAATCTTTTAATCCATCAACAAAAGATATACTTGAAGGAATTGAAAGTGTTAATGCAGATAAAATTATTATATTTCCAAATAACTCAAATGTTTATTTTTCAGCACTCCAAACAAAGGAACTAACAAATAAAAAGATAGAAGTTATTCCTACGAAATCTATACCAGAATGTATTACATCTCTTACTATGGTTGACAAAAATAAAAGTTTTGATGAGATTGTAGAAGATTTAAAAGAGTATATTAAAAATATTAGAGTTATTGAAGTTACTAAATCTATTAGAGATACCGTTTTTAATGGAACAAAAATCAAAGAGGGTGATTATATTTCAATTTTTGAAGAAAAAATTGTTAGTAATAAAGATTCACCTGAAAAATCACTTATTGAAATGTTAAAAACAATAGAAATTGAAGATGGAACACTCATCTCAATTTATTATGGAGAAGATATAGATGAAAATAGAGCAGAGGAGTTGAAAGAAGAACTTCAAAAATCATTTCCCAATTGTGATATAGAAATTTATTATGGTGGTCAACCTCTTTATTATTATATTGTAGCTTTGGAGTAATTATGATAAAAGTTGTTATTGATTCTGGATGTGATTTACCAGAAGAATATTTGAAGGAGAAAGATATAAGGGTTATCCCTTTATATCTAAAATTAGATGATAAATTTTTAAGAGATGGAATTGATATTAAACCTCAAGAGTTTTTTGAATTATTAAAGAAAAATAAAAATATTAATACCTCTCAGCCTCCAATTGAAGATTTTATAAAAGTTTACAAAGATATAATCAATGAGGGAAATGAAGTAATATCAATACATATAACTGGAAAAGGTTCTGGAACAGTAAGTAGTGCTAAGATTGCAAGAGAAGAAGTAGATAGAGATAAAATTGATGTTCTTGACTCAAATCACATCTCTGCATCATACGGTTTTATTGTAAAAAGAATCCAGGAGTTAATAGACAAAGGATTTTCAAGGAATGAAATTTTAAAAAGATTTACTGAAATTATAAACAAAGTTCAACTTTTTTTTACATTAAACACGCTTGAATATGTTTATAAAGGAGGAAGAGTTAATGAGATAAAAGCAATTTTTTCAAATATACTTGATGTTAAACCAATCCTTATAATGAAAGATGGATTACCTAAAATTTATAAACTCATTAGGGGAAGAAGAAATTCATTAAAAGAGTTAATAAAAATAGTAATTGAATACTTAAAAAATGTTAAAAATTTTGAAATTGCCTTTGTGCATGGAGACGCTTCCTTAGAAATAAATTTAGTAAAAGAGGAGATATTAAAAGTCTTAAAACCAAAATACTTTTTTACTAAATTAATTAACAGCGCCCTTGGTGTTCATGCTGGTCCTGGATCACTTGGAGTTGCTATTAATTTAATTGAGGAGGAGTTATGAGTGAAAAATTTAAATTAAAACCAAATCAATTAAAAAAAGAGTGTGATTTATCTATTTTTAATTTCAAAACAACTGAAGAGATTCAACCAATTGAATATTTAATAGGACAAGACAGGGCTCTATCAAGTATAAATTTTGCTCTAGACATAAAAGTTGACGGATATAATTTATATGTTTCAGGATTGCCTGGTTCAGGAAGAACATCTGCTATAAAAAGAATTGTAAGCGAAAAAGCAAAAGATGAAAAAACACCTGATGATCTTTGTTATGTTTACAATTTCAAAGATCCTGATAGACCTAATTTAATAAAATTTCCTGCTGGAAGAGGTAATAGTTTCTCAAAAGATATAGATGACTTTATATCAACAATAAGAAAAACAATCCCTAAAGCATTTGAAACAGAAGATTATGAAAGAAGAAGGAATGAAATAATAAAAAGATTTCAAGTAGAAAAAGAAAACATAATTCAAGAAATAGAAAATATTGCAAAAGAAAAGGGGTTTTTAATTCAATTAACACCAACTGGAGTTTTAACAATTCCACTTAAAGATGGAGTTCCAATAAAACCTGAAGATTTTCAAAAACTTACACCTGAAGAACAAAAAAGAATTCAAGAAGAAGGTCAAAAACTCTTAGAAGAGTTAAATGAAGTAGTTATAAAAATTAAAAAAATAGACAAAAAATTGATTGAAAATTTAAATGAACTTGATATTGAAATTGCTGTATTCGCCATTGGACATCTTCTTAAAGATTTAAAAGAAAAATATAATGATGTGCCCGAGGTTAGTGACTACCTTGATGAATTAAAAGACGATATTATAAATAATTTAGGTTTCTTTAAATCTCCAAAAGAGGATGCAGAAGAATTTTTGAGAAGATACAAAATCAATGTAATTGTTGATAATTCCAAAACAAAAGGAGCGCCAGTAGTATTTGAAACAAATCCAACCTACTTTAATCTCTTTGGTGGAATTGAATATGAAACAAAAATGGGTGTTACTTTTACTGATTTTAATTTAATTAAATCTGGTTCAATTCATAAAGCCAATGGTGGATATTTAATCATAAATGCTCTTGACCTCCTTTTAAATCAATTTTCTTGGGATGCCTTAAAAAGAACTCTTAAAACAAAAGAGTCAATCATCGAAAATCCTCTTGAACAATTTAAAATAATTCCAACAGTTTCAATTAAACCAGAACCTATTCCTATAGATGTAAAGGTTATTTTAATTGGAACACCGTATATTTACTACTTACTTTATTATTATGATGAAGACTTCAAAAAACTATTCAGAATAAAGGCAGATTTTGATACAGAAATGGACAGAAACGAAGAGAATATGAATAAATATGTAAATTTTATAAGTAGTTTTGTAAGAAAAGAAAATTTAAAGCACCTTACAAAAGAAGCAGTTAAAGAAATAATTGAATATGGTTCAAGAGTTGTGGAAGATCAAGAAAAAATTACAACAAGATTTCAATTAATAGGAGATCTAATTACCGAAGCAAATTATTGGGCTCAAAAAGAAAATTCAAATTATATTGATGCAAAACATATTATAAAAGCGTTAGATGAAAAATATTATAGGTCAAATTTAATTGAAGAAAAAATTCATGAGTTAATTAAAGATGGAACCCTTCTCATCGATGTTGATGGTGAAAAAATTGGCCAAATAAATGGTCTAGCAATAATTTCAATTGGAGATTTTGATTTTGCAAAACCTACAAAAATAACTGCAGATGTTGCGATGGGAGCAAAAGGAATAATAAATATTGAAAGAGAAGTAAAACTTTCTGGAAGAATTCATGATAAGGGTGTTATGATACTTTCAGGATTTCTTGGAGAAAGATACGCAAAAGATAAACCTTTATCTCTTTCTGCAACAATAACCTTTGAACAATCTTATGAAGAAATTGAAGGAGATTCTGCATCAAGTGCAGAATTATATGCTTTAATTTCAAGTATTGGTAAAATACCGATAAAGCAATATCTTGCAGTTACAGGTTCAGTAAATCAAAAGGGAGAAATACAACCAATTGGAGGTGTCAATAGAAAAATAGAAGGTTTTTTTGATGTCTGTAAAATTAAGGGATTAAATGGAAAACAAGGTGTTATAATACCTAAAAGTAATCTCAAGCATCTAATGCTTAAAAAAGATGTGATAGATGCTGTAAAGAATGGAATGTTCCATATCTATGCAATATCAACAATTGATGAGGGTTTAGAAATTTTAACTGGAATGAGTATACAAGATATTGATAAAAAAGTAAATGATGAGTTATATAAATTAGCAATATCGTATAAAAAATTTGGTGAAGAAAAAAGAAGTAAAAGTAAAAACAGAAAATAGTTTAGAAACAATAGAGTTAGGCGAAAGGCTTTCTTATTGTTTAAAGAAAGGCGATTTAATTCTTGTAAAAGGAGAACTTGGAGCAGGAAAATCTACTTTTATTAAAGGTATAGGAAAAGGTTTTAAAATATTAAATGAAATAAAATCTCCTTCTTTTATTATTGTTAATGAATACAAAGGAAAAGAGTTATCACTCTATCATATAGATCTATATAGAATAAATGGAGTTGAAATTTTTGAACTTGGTTTAAAAGAATTTTTAAATAAAGGAGTTGTTGCTATTGAGTGGGCAGATAAAGTTGAAGAATTTTTTTCTGATTTTGATTTAATTGAAGTGAAGATTGAGATTTTAAGTGAAAATGAAAGATTGATTAATATAATAATCAAAGGAGAGGATTTAATAAAAAGATGTTACAAATTTCATTAAATACAGCGATTGAACCATATGGAATTTCACTTTTAGAAGACGAGAAACTTTTATCAGAATATACTTGGTCATTTTCTGATACAGGGAAAAATGATCATATTACTGGCCTTGACTTTCTTTTAAAAAATTTAAATAAAAAAATTAATGATATAAATTTTTTAACTATTCTTTCTGGACCAGGTTCATTTACAGGTTTGAGAATAGGTTTTACCTTTGCAAAAACAATTAATTATCTCTTTAAAATTCCAATAGTTACTGTTGATGCTTTTGAAGTTTTACAAGAAAAAATTAAAGTCGAAAACTATTTAATTGTCATAAATGCAGGACTAAAGGAGTTATTTTTATTTAAGGAGAATGACATAAAAATAGTTAAACAAAGTGAATTAATTGAAATTTCAAAGGAAAGTTTAATTATTTTTCCTGAATATTATTTGTTCAAGGAATTTGGAATTGGAATTTATTTAAATATTGATACATATACTCTGGGTAAAGTTGGATTTAAAAAATTTAAAAAAGGAGAAGTGATTGATTATAAAAACTTAGTACCTCTTTATTTAAGAGAAATTGAATCAATATTTAAAAAATATAAAACATAGGAGGAAATTTTATGGATAGGAAATCTTTAATAAAAGATATAGAAAGAATTAGAAATTCAAAAGTACTCGTTTATTTTCTTGGTCCAAAATCAAATATTGCTCAAGATGCAGTTGAGGTTCTTTTTAATCATTTGAGAATTATAGGTAAGGTTGAAAAACTGGATCTTTTTTTACATACATTTGGTGGAATACTTGAGATACCCCCTAAAATTGTTTCAATTATGAGGGAATTTTCAAATCACTTTTCTGTTTTAATTCCATATAGAGCACACTCTGCAGGAACTTTAATAGCGATAGGAGCAGATGAAATTGTTATGGGAAAAATGGCTGAACTAACACCTGTTGATCCACAAACAAGATCTCCTTTAAATCCTAAAGATCCAAAAGGAGAAATAACTTTTGTTGCAGTTCAAGATCTTATTTCTTTTTTTAAATTTGTTGATACAGTTGGAGTAGAAAAGAAAGAAGAAATATTAAAAAGTTTATTAGAAAACCTTCATCCTCTTGTTATTGGAACTGTAAACAGATCTTGGTCATTAATAAAACATATTATGAATAGATTACTAACTCATAGTAATTATACTAACGAAGAAAAAGAAAAAATCATAGAACTTTTGTCTGGGGGATTACCTTCGCATAATTATTTAATAACAAGAGATGAGGCGAAGGAGATACTTAAAGAAAAGGTTGTCTTCGCATCGGAAGAACTTGATAGATTAATGTGGGATTTATATATTCAATATATGATTCTTTTTAATCCTAATGTGCCATTTATTTTTGATTCACAATTTAATAGAGAAGTCAAAAAAGTGAATATTGCATCAATAGAAACATTGAACTCTTTATCACTATTTATTCAAATTTTTGATAAAAAGGTTGAAGATGGAAAAATTATTGAAGTTCCTATCGCAGGTGGGTGGTTTGATTTTAAGTAATATCCTTTTTTAGAAATTTAAAAAGGTAAATAGAAATTGGAACGCACACAACAATAGCCAGAATTGCTTCTGGAATTCCATGAATAATTCCAACACTAATTGCTTGTTGAATATTTATTACTTTAAATATAACACCCAAACCAAGTGTTATAACTGTATTTGTCATACTACCAACAAAGGATGCAAGGGTTAATGAAACAACCAAGGGCTTACCCTTAGAAATATATAAATAGAATAAAAGTGAAATAATAAAGATAATTATAAGAGAAATATAATAAAATTTTATATATTTCTGAATCACATAAAATAGAATTAGAAATAGAATAATTGATGCTGCCATATGTGTTATTATTAGATTAATTTTTTTCTCTTGTTTTAAAACTTTATATAATGAATAAAATACTAATGCTGCAAAAACTCCAATTAGAGGCCTTGCTGGGAATAAAACCCAAATAGGGAACATTGAACCAAATGCATAAATAACAGAAATTCCAAAAATAACTCCAACAAGTGCACCATATTTTGCGCCTAATACAATACCAGTAATTATAACTGGGATATGCATTATTGTTGCAGCACCTGCAGGTGTTGGAAGAGGAATATAGCCCCATGTGGTAAAACCCAAAAGAATAGTTATAGCACCTAAAATTCCAATTAAAGTAATTTCTCTTGTCTTTTGATTCATGCTCTCCTCCTATAACTCCCCTAAAAGTGTAAAATATAAATTAATAATGCTTAAAACATACATTTTAATTTTAATACTAAAAAAAGATTTATCAATAAAAGTTGGGGTTTTAAAAAATGTTTATTTTAAAAAAGGATATTATATTTACATAGGAAGCGGTAAAAGAAATATAAAGAAAAGAATTTTAAGACATATAAGAAATTATAAAAAAATTAGATGGCATATAGATTATCTAACAACAAATGAAAATTTTGAAATAAAAAATATCTTTTTATTTAGCAATATCTCAGAATGTTATCTGTCTAATAAATTCTATTTAAATAACTTTTCATATATTAGTAAATTTGGTTCTTCAGATTGCTCTTGTAAATCTCATCTTTATTACTCAGAAAGTTTTAAAAAAATAAAAAATTTGTTAAAATCCTTTAAAAAGAGGAGGTTTTTATGAGTAAATTATTTGAAGAGATTCAAATAGGGGATATGGTTCTTAAAAATAGAATCGTTATGCCACCACTTGCAGTAAAAAATCCAGAAAAAGGTGGATTTGTAAATGACATAGTTTTAAAATACTATACAAATATGTCAAAACTTGGAATGGGTTTAATTATCACTGAAAATGCTTTTCCTTCAAAAGAATCAAGAGTTATGCCAAATCAACTTTTATTATCTGATGATATCTTTATTGAAGGTCATAAAAAATTAGTAAATGAGGTTCATAAAAATGGAGTAAAAATTGCTATTGAAATTAATCATGCAGGTGCAAATTTATTTGAAATTCCAGAACTTAAAAATATGCTAAAAAATAAAGATGAAAGAGATTTTATTCTTGAAGATGAAGAAGATACTAGAAAACCCTTAAAATCAATAAATGAAGAAGATTTACCAAAAGAAAAAATTAGAGAAATCGTTTTGTCATTTGGAGAAGCAGCAAGAAGAGCAAAGGAATCAGGATATGATATGATTGAAATTCATGCAGGACATGGATTTTTAATTAATCAATTTCTCTCACCAATGATTAACAAAAGAAAAGATGAATATGGAGGCACTTTTTTAAATAGAGCAAGGATTCTCTTTGAAATAATTGAGGAAGTAAAATTAAAAACTCAGGGTTCTTTAATTTCTGTAAGATTACCTTTATCTGATAATCCTCCTCAATATAAATTTTTTGATGACGGTCTTTCGTTAGAAGAGGGTCTATTAATTGGAAAAGAGGTGTCCTATAAAGTAAATATGATTGATGTTACAGGAGGATACTCTGGTAGTCGACCAAAAGAAATATCTCAATTTGATGGATATTTTAAAGATTATAGTAAAAGATTAAAAGAAATAGTAAGCATTCCAATTAATTTGACTGGAGGAATAAAAACACCTCAATTTGCAAATTTTTTAATTGAAAACGAATATTGTGATACTGTTGGAATTGGAAGAGCGCTTTTATCTAATAAAGATTGGATTGAAGAAGCGAGAAAAGAGTTAGGTTAAAAGTTTAATTAATTCATCTAATCCAAATTCAATAATACCAAATTCCTTTATTTTGATTTTAATTTTACTTTTTTTTGAATAGTTTTTAACTTTTATAGTTATTTTTTCTCCCAAATTCCATTTGAATGGATATTCTTTTTCAATTTTAATTAAAGAACCATCCGTTTCAATTTTTTCAATGTGTAAATCAATAAATGAATTAACTAATTTTAACTCTAAATAATCTTCATTTATTTTACTTTCTTCCTTTAAGATTGTTTTCAATAGATAAGAGAGATTTGTATTTTTTGAACTTTTAATTAAAAATCTATCTGGAAAATCTGTTATAACTCCAAATGGATTTAAGTTTTTAATTAGTTCTATCTCTTCATATTCATTTACAACCCAAGGAATAATCCTTAACGAAAAATTTTTATAGTAATCAACTATATAATTTATGTTAGGCTTTATAAATTGAACATCTTTCAAATATTCATCTATATTTTTGGGAACATGTACAAACAAATATGCAAAATTAATTTCTGGATAAATTTTTTTAAATTCAAAAATTTTGTTATGGTAAAAAGAAGAAACAATAACCTCTTTATAATCAAATTTCTTGATTATATCTAAAGTAAATTTAAAATCATCTGGATTTTTTATTTCAACATCAATAAATTTATTTTTATCTCTAACAAACTCTAAAACTTCTTCTAGAGAAGGAATATTTTCTTTTAAATTTAAATTCTTAAGGGAGTTGTAATTGTTTTTTCTTATATCAAAATCAACTTCAAAGACTCTTCTTAAGTTTGAATCATGAGAAAGGACAATTTTATCATCAAGGGTCTTTTGAACATCAACTTCTATTCCATCTGCTCCTATCTCAAATGCTTTTAAGAAACTTTTTATTGTATTTTCTGTTTCATAAAAACATCCTCTATGTCCTATAATTATCATTTCTTAATTAATTTTTTAAGAGCATTTTCAATTCCAGCATAACCTGTGCATCTACATAAATTACTCTCAAGATATTCTCTAATCATTTCATCATCTGGATTACTATTCTTTTTTAAAAGAGCATAAACATTTACAATAAAGCCTGATGTACAAAAACCGCATTGAAAAGCATCTTCTTCAATAAATGCCTTTTTTATGTTTTCATCATCTATTCCTTCAATTGTAGTTATTTTATCATCTTCATTAATTTCAATAGCAAGAGTCATGCAAGATTTTTGGGGTATATCATTAATTAAAATAGTGCATGCACCACAATCTCCATTTTCACAACCTATTTTGGTACCTGTTAAACCAATCTTTTCTCTTATAACTCTTAAAAGAGTTTCATTTGGTTTAATCAATACTTTTCTTTTTTCGCCATTAATATTTAATATTTTTTCAATGTAACCTTCGTATATTTTCATAACTTTAACTCCTTCCAAAATATCTTAATGCGTCATTTAAAATAATTTTAAACAACTCTATTCTATACTCTTTTGATGCTCTAAAATCTGATTTAAAAAGTGGTGAAAGTCTCTCAACTATTTTTTTAACTATTTCACTCAAATTCAAATCTTTTTGATTTAAAATATCCTCGCTCTCTTTATCTCTTAAAGGAAAGTTAAATGCGCCAGTAATTGCCATTTTTATACTTGTATTTTTAACAAAAAGAGTTGAAACAATGGGATAATCAACTCTTGAAAAGAAAACTTTTCTATCATAATAAAAATCTAAATTTAGAAATTCTTTTTTTAGAATAAATTGTACTACTATATCTCCTTTTGTTATTTTTAAATTTTTGTCAAAAATTTCATTTATATTAAATTCTTTAAAACCTTCAGAAGTATAAATTCTCACTTTTGAATCAAGCAAAAGTAGTGGAAGAACAACTTCTCTAAATGGCAGTTGCCCTACAACATTGCCACCAACTGTTATTTTGTTTCTTGTAGTTCTATCAGCAATAAATCTTATTGATTTTGAAATAATTTTTGAATAGTTAGAATCAACTAACATATTTAGAGAGACTGTTGAACCAATTATTAAATTGTCATTATCAAAATATAAATCTTTACATTCCTTTATGTTCTTTAAATCAATTAAAATATCTGGTGAAATAAGGCCTTTTCTTGAAAAAGTCACTATTTCAGTTCCCCCACTGTAATAAAAAGGGGTCAGTCCCTTTTTTTCATAATCTTTATAAATTTCATATGCTTCTTTTAAATTTTCTGGTTTTACATAAACAAAATCTTTTGATATCATTTCTCCTCCCTTATTTTATTAAAAACTCTTTCAAAAGTTATAGGTAATCTATTAATTTCTTTACCAATTGCTCTTGATATTGCATTTGAAAGAGCACCTGGAATACCTAAAATTGCTTCTTCCCCAATACCTCTTGCACCATATGGACCATCAAGTTGTGGAGTTTCAACAAAATCAATAATATATTCTGGGTGTTCTCCAAATCTTGGAATCTTGAAATCTCTTAAAGTATAATTTAAAACTCTTCCTCTTGAATCGAAAATAAATCCCTCTGTTGTTGAAAAACCTATCGCCATCTCAATCCCGCCAATAAATTGATTTTTAACAAGTTTTCTGTTTATTACATGACCTGCATCTATTACACAAACTGCCTTAAGTATTTTATAGTTTCCATCTCTTAAGTCAACTTCTACCTCAACCGCTTCTGCACCCATAGTATATTCAAGAGAGGGTTCACCCTTGCCTGTTTCTTTGTCAATATCAGTCAAAAATCTTGATATATATTTTCCTCTACCAATAATTGGTCCACCTATTGCATTACCATTTGGATAAACATATCCTAAAACAATATCTTTGAGTTCTAAAAATTTATTTTGATCTCCTAAGACATAAACTTTACCATCTTTTAATTCTAAGTCTTCCTTAGGGCATCTTAGTACTTGTGCTGCTATTTCTTTTATTTGATTTATCGCATCATCACATGCCTCTAACACTGCTCTTCCAGCCATAACCAATGATCTACTTGCAGCAGTTGTCCAATCATGTGGAGATCTATCTGTTATAACTTCAGAAACCACATTTACTTTTGAAATGTCAATTTTAAATTTTGATGCAACAATTTGAGCAATTCCAGTTTGAGTTCCTGAACCTATCTCAACAACACCAACATTCACATTTATTGATCCATTCTCATTAAAAGTTATTATTGCGCCTGCATCTGTATTTGGAGGAATCATAGGTGGTTTCCAAAAACATGCGAAACCTTTTGCTCTAACTTTATTTTCATCTATCTTTATATAATCACCTTCATCCCATTTAATGAGTTCTTTAGCCCTTGTAATACATTTTCTTAAATCTCCAGTTGAATCATCCATTAGTTGTTGTGTTGGGGTTGTATCTCCTTTTTTGATTGCATTTATGTATCTTAATTCAACAGGATCTATATTCAATTTTTTACTTAGAATATCAATTGCTCTTTCAATTGCAAAACCAAGTTCAATATGTCCGAAACCTCTATAAGCAGTTGCAAAAGGATGATTTGTATAAACACATAATGAATCGCATTTAACATTGGGAACATTATATGGTCCTGTACAAGATATAGCCGCACCTCTTGATATGTTTACTGCATAATCTGCATAAGCACCTGAATCAAAAACATATAAAATATCCATTGCAGTTATCACTCCATCTTTTCTTGCACCAATTTTTACTTTTCCATACATACCAATTCTGCCCGGTGATGAAATTAAATCTTCTTCTCTTTTATTAACAAGTTTAACTTTTCTTCCATTCACGCTTTTTGAAAGAATTAATGCTAAACCTTCAAGTTGTATTCCTGCTTTTCCACCAAATCCTCCACCAACTTTAGGGGCAATTATTTTTATTTTTTCATGTGGAATACCAAAAAATTTACTCAATAGATTTCTTACAACAAAAGGTGCTTGTGTAGAAGAATAAATAACTACCATACCATCAGGTAAAATTTCTGCAATTACTGCTCTTGGTTCAAGCGCTACATGATCACCTGGTGGAAGACAAAACTCCTCTTCTATAATTACATCAGCCTCTTTAAATCCTTTTTCAATATCTCCTTTCCTAATTTTTGTTCTATTTGCGACATTGGTTCCCGGTTCTGGATGAATACTTGGAATATGTGAATATTTTTCCATTTCCTCATGAATAATTGGTGCATTTTCTTTTAAGGCATCAAGTGGATTTCCAACAAAAGGAAGCGGTTCATATTCAACTTTTATAAGTTTAACTGCTCTCTCTGCGATCTCTTCATTATCAGCAACAACTGCTGCAACTGGTTCTCCAAAATATCTTACTTTATCTATTGCAAGAGGTGGTTTATCACCAAGATAAATTCCAAAAAGAATTGGATAATCTTTCCCTAAAACTATTGCCCTAACTCCTTCAATCTTTTTAGCCTCTTCAATGTTTATTGATTTTATTTTTGCATGTGAAAGTGGACTTGTTAATAATCTTGCATGTAAAAGATCAGGAAAATTTAAATCATTTGTATAAATTGCTTTTCCAGACACTTTTAAAAATCCATCTATTCTACTAATTTCCTCTCCAATATAATTAAATTCACTCATAAAACCACCCTCATAATTTTATTATAAAATTATAATTGTTTTAATTCAAAATTTAGGGAAAAATTTTCATTGATTTTAGATGTATTGGTGGTAATGACACGCCCTTTTGTGGAAAAGATGATGCTTCTGGTTTATCTGAAAGTCCTAATACCTTCGCATCTCTATCTTTTGCTTTACATATTATTTCATAAACTTCTCTTGTTATCATTATCTCTTCTTCCAACAAAATATCTTGAGGTGTTTCATCATTTAAAAAATCCATTCTTTTTATTGTTTTTTCAAATTCTTTATATCTAAATTCAATAAAGGGTGTCTGATCATAATTTTCGATTCTTAAAATGCAATTTTTGAGTAATTCAATAAATTTAGAGCTTTTTCTAGTTTTTTTTAAGATAGTTTTTAAAAAAGTCAATTTATCAATATGTATTCCTTTTTCAAATTCATCAAGAAATTTACTAAATGGGTATAAATCTAAATAAAAAAGAATTGTTAAAAGAGTCACTATATCTTGATTGTCTTCTGTAAATGAATGATATTTTTTTTCATTTAACTTTTGGTAAATTTCAAAAAACTTTTTTTCATCATAATTACCTATAATTTCATTTGCTATTTCCTTTATAGCATCAAATCTTGCTTTTGTAATAGATAAATCATTTCTTCCTTTTGCACCAATTATAGTTTTATCAATATCTACAATAAAAATTGTATATTTATCCACTTTTATTTCTAACTCATCAAAAATATCCTTAAGATTTTCCCATCTATTATTAATTATTATATTATTATGTCTCACCCTTTCACCCTTTCCCTCTGTTATTATTCCAAAAACTTCATATTTATTTAGAGCAGTCAAGTTTTCAACAACTGATTTATCATTTAAAAATGTATCACCTATATAAATCACCCTTTTAAATTCTCCAATTAATTCAATTAAATATGATAAAACCTTTACATATTCTTTATCTTTTTTTCTTGGAAGAAAATTCAGTGAAAGAGTGTCTTTTATTTTTAAAAAATTAGGCAAATTTTTTTTAACAATATTTAACTCTCTATAAATAATATAATCTTCAAATATATTATTTAAAACATCTCTTTTATACATTACTATACCTTAATATAATTTAATTTATATAAAATTTCAGCATTTAACACACTTCCACCAGCTGCACCTCTTATTGTATTGTGAACTAAGGATGTAAAAGTAAATGTGAAAAAAGAACTCTTTTTAATCCTACCAATGGAAATTGACATACCTTTATCAATATTCGAATCAAGAATAGGTTGAGGTCTAGTTTGTTCATCAAATATTCTTAACACTTTTTTTGGAGAAGTTGGTAAATTTAACTTTTGGGGTTCACCTTTAAAATCTTCTAAAATTTCTTTTATCTTTTCTACATCCACTTCTTTATCTGTTTCTACAAAATTTATTATCATATGACCATCTCTTATTGGAACTCTATTACACCTTGCCTCAACATCAAAATTTGCTGATAGAAAACCATCTTTTGTAAACTTACCTAATATTTTTCTTAATTCAATTTCAATCTTTTCTTCTTCATTTTCAATATACGGTATTATATTATTAATAATTTTCATTGATGGAAGCCCTGAGACTCCTGCGCCAGAAATTGCTTGCATTGATACAGATAAAACTCTTTTAATTCCCAATTTTTCTTTTATTGGTTTAAGAGGAATTGCGATACCTGTTGTTGTACAATTTGGATTTGTTACTATAAAACCGGCTCTTTTTTGAAATTTAATTGATTCAATATGTTCTAAATTTACTTCAGGAATAAGTATAGGAACAAATTTATCGTATCTATGTGAACTTGAGTTACTAAATACATAATAACCCTTTTTTGAAAGTTCATCTTCTATTTCAAAAGAGATCTCTTTTGGTAATGCAGAAAAGATAATTTTACTTTCCAATTTATCATTAATTGATTTTAATTTTATCTCTTTTATCTCATCATTTAACTCTTCCTCAATAAGCCAATCAACTGAATCTAAAAATCTTCTCCCTTTTTTATTTTCACTTGCACACAACTCCTTTATTTTAAAAAATGGATGATTTTGCAAAATTGAAATAAATCTTTGCCCTACAATTCCTGTTGCGCCTAAAATAGCTACCTCAACCATGTTACTCATCACCTAATTTTAACTCATCATGTAATATATTAACAGCATTAATAACATCGCTATCTTTTACAATGAATGAGATATTATATTCTGATGAACCTTGTGCTATCGCTATTATATTAATTTTGTTATTACCAAGAATCGAAAAAATTTTCCCTGCAATACCATATCTTCCTTTCATTTTTGCACCAATTATTGATATTATTGAAACATCGTTATCAACAACTATACTATCAATTTCTTTTCTTTTTAATTCTTCTTTAAACTCAGAATATAATCTTTCAACCAATTTTTCACTCTCGTTTCTTTTTACAACAAAACAGATATTTTGTTCAGAAGAAGATTGGGATATCATTAAAACATTTGTTTTTAATTCAAAAGCATTTTTGAAAACTCTAAAAGAAATTCCAGGAACTCCAAGCATTCCCTTTCCATTAACACTAATAAGAGAAATATCTTGAATAAAAGTTATTGCTTTAATAAACTTTTCATCATCAATTAAATCACATATTAAAGTTCCTTCACTCTTTGGATTAAATGTATTCAGAATTCTTACAGGAATTTTTCTATCAATTACTGGAAGTAAAGAACGTGGATGTAAAACCTTGGCACCATAATAAGAAAGTTCTGCTGCTTCAATATAAGATAGATATTTTATTGTTTTAGCATTTTTAACATATTTAGGATCTGAAGTTAAGACACCGTCTACATCAGTATAAATTCTTACTTCATCTGCATTTAAAAGTCTTCCCAAAATTGTTGCTGAAAAATCAGAACCACCTCTACCAAGAGTAGTTATAAAACCACTCTTTGTTTTTCCAATAAAACCAGTAATAACTGGTACTATTCCATCAATAATTAGAGGAACAATTATTTTATCAACAAGAGGTTGTGATTCTTCATAAATTGGATTTGCATTTCCAAAATTATCATCTGTAATTAAAAAGAGATTTGAATCAACTGGAATAGATTTCAATTTATTTCTTTTGAAATATTCAGAAACAACTCTTACATTCATTCTTTCACCAAAAGAAAGTATAGTATCAAAAGCCCTTGGAGTTACTTCTCCTAAAATTTTTATACTGTTTAATATTGAGTGTAGTTCCTCAAGTAGTTCTTCAACTTCTTTTAAATTTTCACCAAATAACTCGTTCATAATATTTCTGTGTTTTGTTTTTATCCTTTCAAACTCTAAGAGATACTCTTGAGAACCATCTTTTGCAAAATTTGTTGCTCTTATTAGTGCATCAGTTATGCCGCTCATTGCTGAAACAACAATGGCCTTATCATCCTTAACTCCCTCAACTATCTCTTTCACCTTTTTTATAATTTCACTATCACCAACAGATGTTCCACCAAACTTTAAAACTTTCATACCACTTCCAAAACATTTAATATTTTTCTCTCTATCTCTTTTTTCTCATTTTTAACAGTAACAATTCTTTCTTTTATCTCTTCAAATCTCTCACTCATTTCAATAACAATATTTGGATCTTTTAACATATTTCCAGTTAAAATTAAAAGAGGTATTTCTCCTTTTTTAATAATCCCATTTTGAATTAGTTTTTTTAAACCCGCAACTGTTGCAGCAGATGATGGTTCACATCCAAAACCTAAAGAGTCTAATTCAATTTTGGCTTTTAAAATTTCTTCATCTGACACAACTTCTACAACTCCTTTTGTAAATTCAATTGCAAATCTTGCCTTCTCTATATTTACTGGATTACCAATTCTTATAGCGGTTGCAACTGTTTCTGCTCTTTGAGGAATAAATTCTTTAAAGCCACTCTTAAAATAGTTATAAAATGGACTTGCTTTTAGTGCTTGTATAACAGCAATTTTGGGTATTTTATCAATTATTTTAAATTTAAAGAGTTCAAAAAGGACCTTTCCAAAACTTGAACTATTTCCTAAATTTCCTCCTGGAACAATAATCCAATCTGGTATTTCCCAATTTAAAAAGAAGAATGAATCTATAATAATTGTTTTTTGTCCTTCTAATCTTATAGGATTCAAAGAATTTAGTAAATAAATTTTATATTTTGAAGAGATATCTTTCACAATTCTCATTGCATCATCAAAATCACCTTCTATTTCAAAAATATTTGCACCAAAGGATAAAACTTGAGATAGTTTTCCAAGTGCAACTTTTCCTTTTGGTATAAGAACAATACATTTACTTTTAGAAAGCGATGAATATGCAGCGAGAGAACTTGAGGTATTACCAGTAGAGGCACAAATGAAGGTGTTAAAGCCCAATTTTTTACCAATAGAAACTCCGACTGTCATTCCTCTATCTTTAAATGAACCAGTGGGATTTTCTCCTTCATGTTTTATATAAATTTTATTTAAGCCATAAAAGTTATTTATTTCATATAAATTTGTTTTCCCTTCTGGATATGTGATAATTTCTTTTTCTTCTAAATCAAAAACCAATTCTCTATATCTCCAAACCCCGCTCTGATCAATTTTTTTCTTGCTACTTAATCTTTTTTCCCAAATATCTTTGAGAGACGATAAATTTTCTTCCTCTTTTATAAATATTTCAAGAGGTCCACCACAATCACATTTAATTCTTAAATCAAATAAATCATATTCCTTTTTACATATAAAACATCTTAGAACTCTTTTCATAGTGATCTTTTTAAATTTGTTTTTAAAAATTAAATTATATTTTATTAAATTTTTTATAAAATACAACACCATTTTTAATTTTTATTTGAACCTCACCCCTATCTTTTAATTCATTTAATAACGAAAGAATTGAACTTTTAATTAAAGTTGCTACAATGTAAGAATCTATATTTAAATTTAATATATAAATTATATTTTCGATATTTTCATAATTTTTAATTATTTTTAAGATATCATCTTTAATTTTTCTTAAAACTTCTATATTTTCATCTATTATTTTTATTCCCTCATTTTTCTTATAAACTTCTCCATGTGATGGAAGAATAAAGTCAAAATCAAAGTTTTTAATAATTTCCATTTTTTCTAAAAATTTATAATAAGAGTGGAAATATGGAATAATGTATTTTTGAAGAATCTGTGTAGAAAAAAAAGAATCAGAAGAAAATAAAACCTTATTGAATAAAATTCCAATCATTCCAATAGAATGGCCTGAAAGATCAATTATTTTTAAATCTTCATTATCTATAGAAAAAACATTTTCATCAATTAAAACTTTTTCTGACATTACCCATTTGTTTAAAAAATCTTTGGGAGGATTTCCACCTAAAGATAGATATATTGGTTCTAAATTAGGATTTTCAATAAATGTTTTTTCCAAAGGAGATGAATAGATTTTTAAATTTAGAGTTTCTTTTATGTACTTTGCTCCACCAGTATGATCTGCATGGTGATGAGTTAATATTAAATTTTCCACATTTATTTTTTTATCTTCTAAAATTTTCTTAACTTTTCTACTTTTATCTTTATCAATTGGAGAATCAACCAAATAAAAAGAAGAACCTGCCTCAAAAAGAGGCAGGTTTGTTGTATCTTTAATAAAATAAATCCCTTCTTTAATCCTTACTAATTCCAAATTTATTCCTCAGTTTATTTTGCTTCTTTTATTAACTTTTCTTCTCTCTCTTTTTTTCTTTTTAAAATTTCTTCATATCTTTTTCTTTTTTCAAGAGCCTCTTTATTTAATCTCTCCTTTTTTGCTTCTATTGCCTTTTTTGCTGCCTCTTTAAACTTTTCAAAGATGGGCTCCTTTTGCCATACTTCATTCATAACTTTTGCAACTTCTTTTGAATAATTATCAAGATCACTCATAAGTTTTTCATCTGTTGCAATTAAGTCTGCATCAAGATCAGTTGCTTTGGGTTTTGTTTTTCTATAAATATATCTAAAAACTTTTGGTTCATCTATTATCTCACATGGCATAAGTAAATTTTTATTGAATGGTTGAAACTTTCTAATATAAGTAAACAGTGGTGATTTTAAAATTTCAATCAAACTTTTTTCTTTGATGTTTCCACCTGAAAAATGTAAGAAAATACAAGGTTCTACTTCTCCTTTGTGATTAATATGAATATATCTTCTTCCACCCGCAATACATCCAGTTACAAATGGTGCGTCATTCCAGAAATCCATTGGCCAAATTGGTTTATTTTCTCTTGCCCATCTAATAAAATCGCCAAGTTTTTTTCTCTGTTCAGGAGTTGCCATAAGTTCTTGAGATGGTTCTCTTCCAACTGGCATATAAAGGAAATACCAACCCCAGAATGCACCTTTTTCTATTAACATATCAAGAAACTCTTCGCTTGTTACAGTATCTGCATTAAGTTTTGTATAAGTTGTGGAATAACCAAACAAAATTCCATTTTCTCTTAGGAGATCCATTGCATTCATTAATTTTTTAAAAACACCTTTTCCTCTTCTAAAATCTGTTTCTTCTTCAAAACCTTCGATACTTAAAACTGGCATTACATTTCCAACCTCTTTTATCTTTTTAACCATTTCTTCATCAAGAAGAGTTCCATTTGTAAATACCTGAAATGCGCAATCTGAATGTTTCTTGTAAATTTCAAACATATCTTCTCTTATAAATGGTTCTCCACCAAGAATAGTGTAAAGATATGTGCCAAGTTGTTTACCCTCTGTGATTATTTTGTCAACAATTTCAAGAGGAAGATCATCCTTTTTAGTGTATTCACCAGCATAACAACCAATGCATCTTAAATTGCATCTCATTGTTGGACTTATAAGAATTGTAAAAAGACCTGGAACACCAAATTTTTTCTCTGCTTCATTATTTTTTTGAACACCAATAAGAAGAGTATTAACAAAGAAGTTATAACCAAGTCGTGTAAGCATATTTTCATCAACTCTTTTAATAACACCAGTGATTAATTTCCAGTAGTTATCTTTATGTATATTCTTTTTTGCAGCTTCTATTTGATCTTTATACATTTTAATCGGAGTTATGGCTTTCATAAAATCTAAAATCTTGTCAAGATTTTTATCTGGATCCTTTTTAGCATATAAAAGAGTCTTTTTAACAAGAAAACCTGCTATGGCTTGTTTAATACCCATTTTTATCACCTCCATTTAAATAACTAATTAATAAATTTACTATCTCCTCTCTCTCTTCATCTTTTAAATTTATAAAATTAAATTTAATATCTTCCCAATAAGATTCAAAGCCTTTAAAATCATCGAAAAATTTAGTGAGTAAGAAAAATAGATAAGTAATAAAACCTAAAAAAACTATTTTTGAAGTTGAAGATAAAATAAGAAATTCTTTTAATGTTTCAAACTCTTTAGTATTTGAAAATAGAGTTGAAATTAATAAAAAACCTAATACAACATAAAGCAGTGGTTTTATTGTTTTTGATGTTAAAATTTTTAATTTTTCCTTAATAAACTCATTTACCTTGCCTTCACTTTTTGCTTTTTCAAACTCATTTAAAAATTTTTTATATTCATCTATTTTTCTCGATCCATAGAGAAAAACTCTACCTTGAAGTGTTAAAGTGTAAAAATATTTTGGTCTTCCTTTACCTACTTTTTCAAATTCAATTTTTAATATTCCTTTTTCCTTTAAATTTCTTAAATGTTCATATGCAGTTATAAAATTTATATCTAATTTTTTTGCAAGAATACAAGGTGTAATTCTTTTATTTTCTTTAAAATATTCACTTAAAAAGTTAATTAAATCTTTTTGTCTTTCAGTTAGTTTGATATCAAAATTTTCCATGTTAAATCTATTTTATTAGTTTTTTTTATTTTTGTCAATCCCCTTCATTTAAAATTAAATTTAAAGAATATAGTGCTGCTAAGTAAACAATATAGCCTAAACCTGAGATAACTCCTTTTGCTCCTTTTGCTGTTAATAATTTTTGTCTAAAATCTTCTCTTGAAAAAATGTTTGATAAATGAACTTCAATAACAGGGGTATTAATGCTTTTTATTGCATCAAGAATTGCTATGCTTGTATGAGAATAACCCCCTGGATTAATTATTATCCCATCAAAATTTTCACCTTCTTGAATTTTATCAATTATCTCTCCTTCTGAGTTTGATTGAAAAAAAGTTAATGAAAAATTAAATTTTTTTGCCTCTTCTTCCATTTTCCTATTTATAAATTCAAGTGTCATCTCACCATAAATCCCTTTTTCTCTTTTTCCTAACAAATTTAAATTAGGGCCATTAATCACAAGAATTTTTTTCATTTTTCCTCCTTTAAAAAATTAACAAATTCAAATAATTTTTTTATATATTCATCAACATTAAAACAATTAAAAATTCTCACATCACCAATATTTACTGGCAAAACTAAATTTAATCTATTTTCTCTCGATTTTTTATCAAGAAGAAGAGTGTGTTCTAATTTTTCTTTTTTTAACAAATTTAAATCAAGAAATTTCTCATAATTAAAACCAATTTTTTTATAAACATTAAAAATTCTTTCAAATGTTTTTTCTTCCATTAATTTTAATCTTAAAGAGAGATATGAAGAAAATAAAATTCCAAATGCAACAGCTTCTCCGTGTGATATTTTTCCATAGTTGGTTATATTTTCTAAAGCATGCCCCAATGTATGACCTAAATTTAAAAACACTCTTTTATTTTTGTTATCAAACAAATCTTCTTTTATAAAATTTATTTTTTCCTCAATAGAGAGTTTTATTAATTGTATAATCTCATAAAAATCTATTTTCTCTTTTTCTTCAAGAAAATCAAAAATACCATTTTCTCTTAAAATTCCATATTTAAAAACTTCACCTAAACCTGACAAAATTTCATTTTTATTTAAAGTAAATAGAAATGAAGGATCAATAATAGTTTCTTTAGGTAGATAAATTGTACCTACAAGATTTTTGCCTCTTTTTAAATTTAATCCATTCTTTCCACCAATTGAACTATCAACTTGAGAGAGAAGAGTTGTTGGTATAAGATAAAATTGAACTCCTCTCATATATGTGGAAGAAACAAATCCAGATATATCACCCACTACTCCACCACCTATTCCATATAGTAAATCACTCTTTTCAAATTTAATTGAGGATAAAAAATCTAAAATTTTAAAATATTCATATAAATTTTTAGATTTTTCCCCATTTTTAATTATGTATAAATTTATAATTTTAAATCTATCTTTAAAAATTTCAAAAACTTTATTATCAATTATTGAAAAGAAAATATCTTTTTTAAAATTTAATGTAATCCCTAATTCATAAATTATTTTTTGTGGTTCTTCATATTGAATCCTTTTTAATAAATTAACTATTTCATTTACTATTTCATTTTTATCTTTATCACTCTTTATTTTTATTGGGATTTTCTTATAAAATTTTTCTCTTTTTCTATATAATTTTAAAAAAGATTGAAAATCATTTACTAATGGTCTTTTGTCACTATCCTTAACTCTTTTATAAAAAATTTTAATATCACCATAAAGTAAAATTGGAATTGACCTTTTAATTATTAAATCAATTGATTCTTCATTTGTTATTGTTCCTCCCCCAAGAGATAAAACAAAATCTTCTTCAAGATTCAAAAGTTCAAAAAGAACCTCTTTTTCTATTTTTCTAAAATAGGACTCTCCGCTTTCTTTAAAAATCTCTTTTATATCTCTTTTTTCTCTTTTTTCAATTTCATTATCAAGGTCATAAAAAGGAATATTCAATTTCTCAGAAAGAAGATTGCCAATTAATGTTTTACCTGAGCCCATAAAACCAGATATTGTTATTTTTGCCAAAATCTCCTCCTTGAATTAAGATAGTTATTGAAACTATTCTTTAAATCAAAAATTGTATCTCCACCAAATTTTTTCTTTATTTCATTTGCTAAAACGATTGAAATTCTACTTGCTGCAACTAATGTTACTGCTGGAATGGCTAAAATATCTGATCTTACATATTTTGATTCAATTTCAACAAAATTTTCAAAATCAACTGTCTTTAATCCTTTCATAAGCGTTGGAATTGGTTTTGAATAAATTTTAATAACAATATCCTCACCATTTGAAACTCCACCCTCAATTCCTCCACATCTATTTGTCTTTCTTTTTATTTTATTATCTGAAATAAAAAATTCATCATGAAATTCACTTCCAAAAAGAATAGAACTCAAAACACCATCTCCTATCTCAACTGCTTTTACAGATGGAACAGAAATTACCGCTTGAGACAATAACCCATCTAAATTTTCTAAGTAATTATTATAATCTCCAATTCCTGGTGGGATATTTTTTACAACAATCACACTACTTCCTCCAAGTGTATCTCCTCTTGATTTTGCTTTATCAATCTCTTTTTTCATTTTTTCTTCAATTTCTTTAATTGGAATAAAAAGATCTGATGAAAGTATCTCTTCAAAAAGATTTTCAATTTTATCAATAATATTTTCTTCTATCTTTATCTTACCAATTGAAATGACAGAAAAATAAACTTTTATACCTAATTCATTCAACAAAGTTTCGCATATTGCACCTGCAATTGTATCAAGAACTGTCAATCTTCCACTTCTTCTTTCAGAAGAAAGATAAAAGTTTTCAAAATCAAATTTTACGCTTCCTGAATAATCAACATGTCCTGGTCTCGGAGATGTTGAATATCTTTTTGTTTTATTAATTAAAAAATCAATGTTTAATACTCTAAAACCAATTGGAGCCCCTGTTGTAACAAAATTTTCATCAATTCCGCTAAATATTTCAAATTTATCTTCTTCAAATTTCATTCTTTCGCTTCTTCCATATCCTTTTTTTCTTAAATATAGTTTTTTATTTATAAAATCAATGTTTATTTTTAAGTGAGAAGGAATTCCTTCAAGAATTCCAACTATATATTCACCATGAGATTCTCCCGCTGTTGTTAATCTAATCAAATTTCACCTCCAAACCAAATTTTAATATTATGTAAACACTGAAAATAAAGCATTGTAAAACCATTTTTTGTTTTTGCCCCATTTTTTTTAGCCAATTTTAACAATTGAGTTTCAGATGGATTATATATAAGATCATACACAATCATATTCTTATGAATTAATCTCTCTTCAATTAGAGATTTATCATTCTCTTTTAAACCAACAGTTGTTGCATTTACGATTAATTTTATTTTCTCTTTAACATTTTTTAGTTCATTTAATTCTATTGGAATTATAAAATCTTTAAATATCTCTTTTAACTTTTTTATTTTCTCGAATGTCCTATTCCAAACAAAACTTTTCTTTACTTTTAACTCTTTAAGAGCAAGAATTACTGCCTTTGATGCGCCACCTGCTCCTAAAACAAGAGAAAAAGTATCAATTAATTCATTTTTATATGGATATAAACTTTTTAAAAAACCGTAATAATCGGTATTAAATCCAAATAATTTGTAATCTTGAATTTTCACACAATTTACAGATCCTATTTTTTCTGAAATTTCATCGAGTTTTAAATTGAATTTTAAAATCTCTTCTTTCAATGGTTGTGTTAAGTTAAAACCCAAAATGCTTTTTTCTTTCATTAATTCTTCTATTCTCTCTTTAAGATCTTCTTTTTGAGTTTCATAAAGAGTATATGTCGCATCTTTTTTTAAAATTTTAAATAATCTTGAATAAATTTTTGGAGAATATGAGTGAGACAAAGGATAACCTAAAAGATAAAGTTTATACATACGAAACCTCTTTTAATAGATTAAAAAAGTCTGGAAATGATATTTTAATAGACTCAATTTCTTCTAAAATAACGCCCTCTTTTGACAAAAGTCCAAAAACACTAAAAGATAAAACAATTCTATGATCATTTGCAGTTTTTATAACTCCCTTTTTAATAAACTTACTCTTTTCAACTCTAAACCCATCAGGAAGTTCTTCTGCTTTTACTCCAAGATTTTTTAAATTATCAACTAAAACTTTTATTCTATCACTCTCTTTAACTCTTAACTCCTCTGCTCCATGTACTTCAACACCCTCATCTAAAAATGCACCAATTGCACCAATTAAAGGTAGTTCATCAATTAAAAGTGGTGCTTCCTCTCTTTTAATCTCAATTTTTTTTATTAAACTTGTTTTTACAAGTAAATCTCCAAACTTTTCTCCATTTAAAATTTTTTCATTTAAGATTTTAATATCTCCTCCATTTTCAATTAATTTATTAAGAAGGTAAACTCTAGTTGGATTTAAAGAAATATCTTTTATTAAAATTTCACTATCAGGTAAAAGAAGTGATAAAAGAATAAAATAAGATGCAGATGAAAAATCTCCTGGAACAAAAATTTCTCTTCCTATTAAATTTTCTATAGGATAAACAATAATTTTATCTTCACATACTTCTATCTTTCCCCCAAACTCTTTAAGCATAATTTCAGTATGATCTCTTGTTTTTATTTTTTCAATTATTATTGATTTTTCTCTGGCATTTAAAGTTGCAAGTATAATAGCACTTTTTACTTGAGCAGATGGTTTTTTTAATTCATACTCTATTCCAGAAAGCCTCTTTCCAAAAATTGCAAGAGGGGGATAATTTCCACTTTCTCTTCCTAAAATTAACCCACCCATTTTTGAAATTGGCTCTATAACTCTTCTCATTGGTCTATTTCTTAAAGATTCATCACCAGTTATGATAAAAAGTTTATTTTCAATTGATGAAAAAAGTCCTGCAAGAAGTCTAATTGTTGTTCCAGAGTTTCCAGCAAAAAGTATATCTTCAGGTTCTTTTATTCCATTAAATCCAATTCCTTTAATCCTAACCCCCTTCTCCTCAATAAAAATTTCAGCTCCTACTTTTCTCATTATTTCTAATGTTCTTTGTGTATCTTCTCCTTTATTTGGATTTTTGATAAAACTCTCTCCTTTTGATATTGAAGAAAAAATATATGCTCTATGTGTTATTGATTTATCACCACTTATTTTAATTTCACCTTTTACTCTTTTTATTGGCTTTATCTCTACCATATTTTATCTCTCACCTCTTTTACATTCTTAATCTTTTCAAAAAAATCTTCTTTATCTAATTTATCAGAAATAGTAATAAATTCTTCAATTATCTCTCTTAAAAAAAGTTTCAAATTATCACAATTTGTTTTAACAAAACCAAAAGACATATATGGATCTCCACTTGCAATTCTTGTTGTATCTTTCAGTCCTGGTCCGGCATATTTAAAAATCTCAAATCCACCCTTTTTAAATATATAATCAAATAAAATTATTGATAAAACATAAGGTAAGTGACTTACAAGACCAAAAATATAATCATGTTTTTTAGAGTCTAAGAAAAGTGGGATACTTTCAATATCAAATATAAATTTCTTTACTAAATCCATTTTCTCTTCGTTCAAATTATTTTCTTCAGTAAGAATAAAAATTCTATTTTTAAAAAGATCTTTATCAACATTATCTATTCCTCCTTTCTCTTTTCCTGCAATAGGATGACCTCCAATGTAAAATGAATTTAACTTTTTCATCTCATCTAAAATAGATCTTTTAGTGCTTCCAGTATCAATAACTATTGAATTTTTATTAAACTTTTCTCTATTATCTTTTATAAAATTTGGTATGTCTTGAACAGGAATCGAAATTAGAATGATATCTTTTTTAAAACCATCATCTAATTCAACTATTTCATCAACTACACCATATTTAATTGCTTTTGTATTAGTCTCTTCATTAATATCAAAACCAAATCTTTTCCACTTTCCGTTAAGTTTTAATCCAATTGAACCACCAATTAAACCCAAACCTATAATAAAAATGCTATTCAACATATCTTCCAATTGAATTACTTACAAGTTTACTTTTTTCAACTAATTCTTTAAATTGTTCTGGATATAGAGATTGATAACCATCTGAAAGTGCTTTTTCAGGTTCAATATGTACCTCAACTAAAATTCCATCTGCACCTGCTGCAATTGATGCAAGAGATACTGGAATTACAAGATTTCTATCACCAGTTGCATGGGATGGATCAACCACAATTGGAAGATGTGTTATTGATTTTAAAACTGGAATTGCAGATATATCAAGTGTATTTCTTGTATAAGTTTCAAATGTTCTTATTCCTCTTTCGCATAAAATTACATTATGATTCCCATTTGAAAGTATATATTCTGCTGCAAGTAGAAACTCTTCAATTGTTGCAGACATTCCTCTTTTTAAAAGAATTGGCTTATTCAGTTTTCCAACCTCCTCAAGAAGCGAAAAGTTTTGCATATTCCGTGCTCCAATCTGAATTATGTCAACTGTATCATTTAAAAGTTCAATTTGGCTCTCTGACATAACTTCTGTTATAATGGGAAGATTAAAGGTTTCTTTTACCTCTCTTAAATATTTAATCCCTTCTTTTCCTAAGCCTCTAAAACTATATGGAGATGTTCTTGGTTTAAAAACACCCCCTCTTAAAATTTTTGCTCCATAATTTTTGACTATTTCAGCAATTTTAAAAACCATTTCTCTTCCTTCAACAGCACATGGACCAGCCATAAAAACAATTCCTTTATCACCAATTTTTACTGAATTAACATTAATTATTGTATTTTCTTTTTTAAATTCTCTACTTGCAAGCTTAAAAGGTTTTAAAATTCTAATTGCATCTTCAACTTGAGGAAAATTAAGCCAATAGTTTCTATCTTTTGCTCTTGCATCACCAATTAAACCAATTATAACCTTTTCTTCACCTTTAGAGATATGTGGAATTAATCCAACTTCTTTAATTTTTTCAATTAGTGCCTCAATTTCTTCATCTTTTACACCCTTCTTTAAAATTAAAATCATGTTGCACCTCCAAATAGATCCTCCCTTAAAGATTTTGCTTTTCCAAGATAAACTGGAATTAACTTTTTTTCTCCATCAACAAAAATCATCACTCTGATACATTTCTCAAGTGCTCCATCTATTTTTTTATGTTCAAGATCAAGAAATGGTGTTTCTTTTAAATTAAATTTCTCTCTTACAATTTTAGATGGAAAAATTTTTGTAAGATCATCTGTCATCGTAAAAATGACACCTAAAATCTCCTCTTTTCTTAAGTTATTAACCTTAATTATCTCTTCAAAAAGATTAATTACTCCATTCTTAATTGAATCTTCACTATTTTCATCCACTGTTATTGCACCTCTTAAAATCCTCACAAACCACCTCCTAAAAATAAAAAAGCCCACTTTCGTGGGCTCTGGTGAAATTCAGAAGAAGGAGAAAACCTTCTCCTGAACTTCACCAGTCAATATAATAATAGTAATAATATCTAAAATTTCTCATAAATTTTAAATATTTTAACTCAACTTATAGAATTCTATTAATTTTTTCTAATTGATATAACCTTTCTTACCTCTTGACAAAATTTAAAAGTATATTATACTTTGTAATACAAAGTAATATGAAAAACAAAGTTTTTGAGTTTGATGAAATTCTACATGAAAAAACTAGACTTATGATTTTAGGTTTGCTTTTAAAAGAAAAAGAACTTTCTTTTACAGATTTAAAAGAGGCTTTAAATTTAACTGATGGAAATTTAACATCACATCTTAGAACACTTGAGATAAATGGAGTTATAGAGGTAAGAAAATTATTCATTGGTAGAAAACCAAAAACTTATTATAGATTTACAAAAGAGGGAAAGGAAAGATTTATTAAATATTTAGAAACAATTGAAAATTTTTTAAAAAACTTGATTAATGAAAAGGAGGTTTAAATGATTAATAAAGAAGAAATCAAAAAATTATTAGAGACAATTGATGCTTTTAAGTTAATATCAATAAAGGGAGAAGAGGAAAGGAAAGAGTTTTCAAGGATTACATCTATTTGGGGTTTTATTATGTTTTTAATTTTTACATTTGTAGGTTTAAAGTTAAAATTTTTAGGTGGAATATCTTGGCTATATATTTATCTTTTAGGTGCTTTTCTTCATACAATGAAAGTATCAAATATTTTAATTTCTTTTTTTATATGGGGATCAATAGGTACAATTCTTGTTTTGATTTATTATCTGACTAAAAATTTTACTCTTTTTCTCTTTTTATATGTTATTCTTACTATTTTGGGTTTTTCATTAAATTATATCTATAAAGAAAAGTTTAAAAAAGAAAATCTCGAAATTCCTTTAAAATTATCAATATCAGCAAAAGTAGGAATATCTTGGGGATTAATTACAGCAGGTATGGGATTTTTATTTTTCTCTTTAATAAATTATCTTGCAAAAAATAATTTAAATTTTGATTATGCTTTTATTTTTATTTTACTTTTTGGGTATATAACAAGTGTTGGAATATTTATTAGTGGAATAATTATAAATGGTTTATTTTTAATTGGATTAATAGGAATATTTGGAATTCCAATTTTTTCTTTAATAAATATAAACTTTGGAATAATTATGGCAATTTTTGTAACTTTATTAACTTCTATTTATGGATGCTTAATTTATTTTAAAAAGGAGTAAAGTTAAAAATGGTTGTAATTGAGGTTAAAGATTTAAAGAAGTATTATGGAGAAATTAAAGCAGTTGATGGAGTTAGTTTTTACGTTTCTAAAGGAGAGGTTTTTGGAATGGTTGGTCCAAATGGTGCTGGAAAAACTACAACAATCGAGTGTATTGAAGGTCTAAGAAAACCAACATCAGGTGAAATTAGAGTTTTAGGTTTAAATCCTTATGAAAAGAGAGAAATACTTTATAAGAGGATAAGCGTTCAACTTCAAGAAACAAGATATCAAGATAAAATAAAAGTTTATGAGATTTTAAAACTATTTTCTTCGTTTTATGAAAAACCATTAAATTATGAATATCTTTTGGAAAGATTTGAACTAAAAACATTGAAAAATAGTTTTGTTTCAGATTTATCAGGTGGTCAAAAACAAAAACTATCGATAATTCTTGCACTACTTCCAAATCCAGAAATTATTTTTTTAGATGAATTAACAACTGGATTAGATCCAAAGGCAAGAAGAGATATGTGGAAATTTATTTTAGATTTGAAAAAAGAAGGGAAAACAATATTTTTAACAACTCATTATATGGAAGAGGCTGAAAATTTATGTGATAGAGTTGCAATAATAGACCATGGAAAAATAATTGCTCTTGATGCTCCTGAAAACATAATAAAAATGAGTAATCTTAATGAAATAATTACTTTTGAGGGAGAATTTATGCCTCAAGAAAAATTCTATCAAATTAAAGGATTAACAAATTTTATCTCTCAAAATGGCATAATAACTCTTTTTGGGAAAGGAGAAGATTTCTTAAAAAATGTTGTTGATTTTTTATATACAAATAAGATTTATTTTAAAAATTTAAAAACAAAAAAACCTAATCTTGAGGATGTTTATCTTTCTTTAACAGGAAGGGTTTATGAGGAGGCTAAACAATGAAAACACTTAAGGAGTTAATAAAAATTGATTTTAAACTTCTTTTAAGAGAGTTTGTTGTGGTTTTCTTCTCAATAATTTTTCCAGTAGCAATAATTTTAATGATGGGCGGAATTTATGGTAATAAACCTACTCCTTATTTTGGAGGTTTTGGTTCAATTGATGTAATGGTTCCATCTTATCTTGGAATAGTATTAGCAGTTAATGGACTTATGAGTTTACCATTAACTCTCGTTGAATATAGAGATAAAAAAATTTTAAAGAGATACATGGCAACACCTCTAAAACCAATTTATGTAATCATTTCTCAAATAGTTGTAAATTTTATTTTAACCTTGATAGGATTTATTCTTTTGTATTTAGTTGGAAAATCTGTTTTTGATTTGAAGTTTTATGGAAATATATTTTTATTTTCTATCTCTTTTATTTTTTCAACTTTATCACTTTTCTCAATTGGTTTTATAATTGCAAGTTTAGTTTCAAATCCAAGAACTGCAAATACTATTGCATATATAATTTACTTTCCAATGCTTTTCTTATCTGGATCAACTATTCCGCTTGAAAATTTTCCAAAATTTATGCTTTTCATATCTAAATTTCTTCCATTAACTTATATAGTTGATCTATTTAAAAGAACATGGCTCAATAGTGATATATCATGGATAAAAATAAATCTAAGTCTAAAATTAGATTTTTTAGTTATTATATTAATAATGATTGTTTCTCTTATTGTTTCACTTCTTACCTTTAAATGGTATTATGATTAATTATTACATAAGTGACATTATCACTTATAATGTTAAAGAAATTGAATATTGAAAATAAAAATTATGAAATTAATAAATGGGTTTGATGATTTTAAAAAATTAGTTGAAGAAAATGAGCAGATGATTCCAAAAATTTGGATAGATAAATATTATTCAAAATATAAAGATATTTTTGATGCAATGCTCAAATATCTATACCATTTAAATATTAATGATCTTATGAAAATAGTAGAAAACATTGATTTTAAACATTTATATTATAAAGCACAATTATCAATAGAAAATAATTTAACAGAAAAGGTCATCTTATTAATAAAAAAATGTAATAAGATTTTAAAAATCAATGAAAAATTTAATGTTTATTTCCTCGTTGGACTTGGACATGTTGATGGAACATCATTATTAATAAAAGATTATAAACCTTTTATCTATTTTGGTTTAGAGAGATTACATCACACTAATTTAAATTATCTTGTACCCCATGAATTTAATCACCTTGCAAGATTATCTAAATTTAAATTTTTAAAAGAGAAATTAAAGTTTAAGGATTATCTCATTTATGAAGGTTTAGCAACTTATTTTTCTATTTATTTTAATAAGTTAGAAATAAATAGAAAAATTGAAGCAGAAGCATTGTTTCTTCCTGAAGAGACTATTGATTACTTATATAAAAATAAAGAAGATATTTTGAAAGAAATTAAAGAAGTTTTAGAATTTGAAATGAATAATAAATTGATGATTGAATTTTTTACATATGATAAAGAAAAGAATTTCAAAAAAGGTTATTTTGCTGGATTAAAGATCATAGAAAAGTTAATAAATAATGGTGAAGATATAAAAATTCTTACTTTTAAAGAAACTGATGAAATTTTAAAAAAATATTATAATTAATATAATATATAAAAAATAGGAGGTTAAAATGTTCGGTTTAATTTTAATAGCATTAGGTCTGCTTTTTTTACTTAAAAATTTAGGGATTATTTCAGGGGATGTTTGGGGAATATTCTGGCCAATCTTACTTATAATACTTGGTCTTTGGATTTTAGTTGATTCTTTTAAAAAAAAGAAAATCTTTAAAAATTTTTTTAACTGTGGAAGAGATATTTGGGAAGAATATACATTTGAAAAAAAGGAAAAGAAAGAGAAATAAAATTTTAGTAGATTGTAAAAAATCTATTATTTTATTAATTAAATATTGAATTTTAAATTAAATTTTTTTATTATTTGTATAATATGAAAGCAATTGACAAATTTGAAAATTATACTAAAGAGGAACTACTTAAAGAAATAAATAAACTTACCAAAAAAATCATTTCATTAGAGAAAGAAAAGGAAGATTTAATTATAGATAAACAAAGAGTTAAAAGATTAAATAGAATATACACAATATTAAGTAAAATAAATGAACTTATAATAAGAACGAAAAATAAAAAAGATTTATTAAAAAATGCATGTAAGATTGCTGTTGAAGATGGCTTATTTAAAATGGTTTGGGTTGGATTTATTGATAAAAAAACAAAATTAGTTAAACCTTATACATATTGGGGGTATAATAAAGGATATTTAGAATCAATCATAATTTCTGCAAAAGATATACCAGAAGGACAAGGCCCAACTGGCACATGTATTAGAGAAGGTAAACCTTGTATTTTTAATAATTTACTATCTAACCCTAAAATGAAAATTTGGATTAATAAAGCTTTGAAAAGAGGATATAGATCTACTGGTGCTTTTCCAATAAAAATAAACGGACAAACAATAGGTGCATTTACATTCCACGCAAGTGAACCAGATTTTTTCAACGAAGAAGAAATTAAGCTTCTTGAAACTTTGTCAGAAGATATCTCATTTGCATTAACACATATTGAATCTGAGAAACAAAAAGAACAGTATGAGAAAAAATTAAAAAAATCAAGGGAACAGTTAAGAAGATTGTCAATACATTTACAGAATATAAGTGAAATTGAAAGAGCCAATATTGCACATGAACTTCATGATGAATTTGGTCAAATTCTAATTGCAATAAAGATGAATTTATTTTTATTAAAAAATGGTGCACAAAATTTAGATACAGAATATATAAAAAAAATTGAAACAACTATTGAATTAATAGAGAAAATTATTAACAGAGTAAGAACTATATCAATGGAATTAAGACCTGTAGTTTTAGATAAATTAGGATTAGGAGCAGCTATAGAGTGGCAAATATCAGAATTTAAAAAATTATCAAATATTGAATATGAATTTATAAATAAATTGCCCACTAACTTAAAACTCAATCCCCAAATATCAATTACTATTTTTAGAATATTTCAAGAAGCTTTAACAAATGCTTATAAACATTCTAAAGCAAACAAGATAAAGGTTATATTAGAAATAAAAAAAGGCAAAATTTGGTTATTAGTAAAAGATAATGGTGTTGGAATTAAAAAAAATCAAATTAATGATTGTAAAACATTTGGTTTAATAGGAATGAAGGAAAGGGTTTATTCTTTAAATGGTAAAATTAATATCAGAAGTAGTAGTAATAAGGGAACTGAAATAAAGGTTTTAATACCACTAAATGATAAAAATGATAGAAATTTTAGTAGCCGATGATCATCCTATAATAAGAGAAGAGGTAAAACAAATTTTAAAAAATGAACCAGATATTGTTGTTAAAAGCGAAGCATCAAATGGTGTTGAAGTATTAAAATTAATTAAAAAGAATAAATATGATTTAATATTACTAGATATATCATTGCCAAAAAAGGATGGCTTAGAGGTTTTAAAAGAAATTAAAGCAAAATTACCAAAAATTCCAATATTAATATTAAGCATACATTCAGATGAATATTTTATAATTGATGCAATTAAAAATGGTGCTTCTGGATATATCACAAAAGATACAATGCCTGAAGAGTTAATTAAAGCAATAAGAATAGTTTATAGTGGTCAAATATATATAAATCAAAATGTAACTCAAGCATTAGTGGATAATATTAAATATAACAGAGAAGAGCAACCTCATAATATTTTATCTTTAAGAGAATTACAAGTTATGATTAAAATTGGAGAAGGAAAATCAATAAAAGAAATTGCCAATGAACTTTCGATAAGCAGTAAAACTGTAAGTACTTATAAAAGGAGAATTTTGGAAAAATTGGGGTTAAAAAATAACTCAGAAATAATTAAATATGTTATGAGACATAAACTTTTATAATTAATTTTCAATTAAAATATCGATTTCATTATTAATGCTAGTATTAAGGAATTTATCATCTGATTTATCTTTAATTTCTTCCTGTATATATACTTTCGAGATTATATATTTCATTAATATATAATATAATATCAAAGATACAGGCAAAGAAATTAACCAAGAATATTTTAAGTATTTTAAACCAAAAATTATCGCTACTAAATATGCTATTATTGCAGCAGGGTTATATCCTTTGAAATATAAATATTCTCCAGTTGTAAAGAGGTGTTTAATTGATAATTTTCTTTTTCTAATTAAATAGTAGTCTGAAATTATTATTCCAGCAACTGGCGAAAGTAATGCACCAACGGTAGGAAGATATGTTAAAAAGAAATTGATTAATATCCATGGAAATGTTAACAATCCAAATAAACCAGCAATAATTATACCTTTAGAAAAATTAATTTTTGGAGAAAATATTGTACTTAATATATTTCCAGGTGCAAATAAATTTGCTGCTATATTAGTACTTAATTGTGCAAGAATTATTATTATAAGTCCAATTATAATAAAAAAAGCTGTAGGTAGCATTGAATAAATCGCTTCTACTGGATTACCATACCCTGTTACAATATGACTAATAATACCAACAATTGCAAAAATTAACATTCCTAATGGTGCACCAATTGTTTGTCCAATTACACTATGAAAATTTCTTCTTAAAAAATTTTTTGTACCTTTATAATTTTTCATGAACCTAGAAAAATCAGGAATATTAATAGAAACAGTGCTCCAATAACTTAAATTAATAGTAACTGCACTCCAAAATGATATCTTCTGTTTTATAGGATATGAAAGAATATAAATAAATGAAGATCTGGATATAAAAATAAATATTATGTATAAGCACAAAATTAATAATAAGGGAGCAGCAAAATTTTCTACAAATTTTATCCACTTTATACCTTTTGCAGTAATAATTATTTGAATAACACCAAACACAAAAAACCATAAAGGCACATTTGTAAATTTAAAAAAATGTTTAATAATTAAATCAATTGCAGTGGCTGCGAAATATGTTTGAATGCCAAACCAACATATACCTGCTATACTTCTTAATATCATTGGAATATAACTTCCAAAATAACCAAAAGGTACTCTTATATAAGTTGGAAAATTTATTCCATGTTCTATCCCAATATCACCAATTAAAATTAAAATTATCGATGCACCAAAATTTCCTAATAAAATTGCAAGAATAGATTCATAAAAAGACAATTTGCCAACTAATGAAGCACCTAAAAGAAAAACACCCATCTGTGCAGCCATCCCTAACCATAACCAAATAATATCACTCCAAGACATTATTCTTTGTTCACTTTTAGTTGGTAATATTTCTCTATTAATTAATATATTTTTTTTAATTATTATTGTTTTATTGCAAGCTTCTTTAAAATTATTTGTCTTCATCTTTTCACCTCTTCAAATATACAGGAGAACAATTAAAACTTAATATAAATTAGCTCCTGTTTAACTAATTTATTTAACTTATTTTATTAACTTTTTAATTGAATTGATAAATTCATTTGAATTACTTACCCAACCAAATATTCCGCCTTGTGCCTTAATCATTTTGATTCCTACTTCTTGAAATTCTGGAAAGTAAGAAGCAACACAATCTTCTAAAACTAAACATTCGTATCCTCTATCATTCGCTTCTCGAACAGTTGTATGTACACAAACTTCAGTTGTGACACCTGTAACAATTAGATATTTAATGCCCCAATTTTGTAAAATTAAATGTAAATCTGTTGAATAAAAGGCTCCTTTTCCGGGTTTATCAATAATTGGCTCACCATCAATTGGTTTTAATTCATCAATAATATCGTGTCCTTTATAACCTCTAATCAACACTCTACCCATAGGTCCCATATCGCCAATTCCAATTCTTAAATTTCCTCTTTTTCTTTTACTAATAGGACAATCTGATAAATCTGGTCTATGCCCTTCTCTTGTATGTATAACTTTTATTACATTTGTCTTACGTACAGCCTCTAATACTTTTCTAGTAGGTTCAATAGCTTTTCTTAATAAGCTAACATCATTTCCTAAAAACTCTCCAAAACCACCTGGATTTATAAAATCATTTTGCATATCAATAATTAAAAGTGCTGTTTCTGAAGGAACAAATTCATAATCATATGGTTCTGCTTTAACTATAATTTTTTCGTTCATAAAGAACCTCCTAAGTTATTATTAAAATAATCTTATTTATGAAAAATTAAATGTAAATCAGATTTATTATTAAGTTTTTGTAAGATTTTTCTTATTTTTAATTAAATATATGAATATCTTTGGATATAAGCTGTCATTGCTTTTTTAAAAACCTCGAACGGTGCCTGAGCAAAACCAGCTCCAATTATTCCAATGTTCGGTTCTTTATGAGCAATAGCAGTATCAATAAATGGTACTATTCCTTTCTCTAAAACTAATTTGATATCTATACCTGTAGGTGTTCCTCTGAAATTCAAAAAAGGTATTTGGTAAACATTGTTTTCTTTTAAAGTTATTTCATACATCATTTGTGTTTTATAGATAGCATCATTTACTGTTCCTTTAACAAATTGAATAAATGTTGGAGAACAGGCTAAAGCAAAAGCACCGAGACCATATGTCTCCGTTATTGAACTATCACCAATATCAGGATTTGCTACTTCTTTGGTAAATTTTCCAAAATACAATGCATTTGTAGGTATTTCAGCTTTTGCAGTAAACCACTCATCGCCAAGACCAGATATTTGAATTCCAAATTCTACACCATTTCTTGCCATTGCTACTACCATAGTGCTTCCATAAATATTTCTTGCGGCATCTAAACTAACTTTTGCAGCAGCCATAGAAAGATTTAAAAAAGTAAAATCATTCACATCAATCGATTTTAAAATTTGTTCAGCAAGACAAGAATCCTTTGTTGTCTTTACAATTGCTGGTGCAAGTATTCTAAACAATAAAGAAGTTGATGCTTTATGTCTACTATGTCCTTCATCACCCATATGAAGTGCTTGAGCAATAATTGCTTTTAAATCAATTGATCCTAAATATCTAATTGCTTTATCAATTGCTGGATAAAAGTTTTGCTCCATCCATTTCAATCTTTCAATAACTTCTGGTGTATAGGCACCCATTCTTAAACTTTTTACTACTCCTTCATCATTTAAAGGTGAAAAAGCTTTATTACCGTATGTTTCATTTTCAACAATATAAACTGACATATTGGGTGATATTACACCTGCCATAGGACCCACCGCTTGATGATTATGGCAAGGAGAAAATTCAATCTCACCATTTTTAATCATCTCTTCGGCTTCTCTCTCATTTTTTGCTAAACCTTCAAAAAATATAGCACCAAAAATTGCACCTTTCATGGGTCCACACATTCTTTCCCATGTTATAGGAGGTCCAGCATGTAAAATCATATTTTTTTTCATACCAGGGATAACATCAATTGCTTTTGCCATTCCTACTAATTTTGGTTTTGAAAATAAAACCCTATTAACAGCTTCTTCATTTGCTTTATAAACATCAATTTTAGTTTTAATTGTCTCAAATTTTTCTAATAATTCTAAAATTTCAATATCTCCACCCTCAGGTGGAGACCAATCAACATTTACAGATTTAAAACCAGCCCTATCAAGACTTTCTTTAAAATTATTTAATCCAATATTTATAACCTGTATCTCACTTTTAAATAGTTCTTTAATATCCATAATTTTAACCTCCTATAAATTTTAAAATATAACCAGCAAATTTAGATGCTGTGGCATTTCTTTCAAAAACTTCAATACCTAAATTTTTAAATGATTCTATTAAATCCTTTTTATTTTGTGGATCTTTATCAGTTCCTGTTATAGTAATTATAATAAGAACATTGCTCGTCTTTTTTATCTCTAATAAAACTGGTAATAATTCTGACTTTGGATCTGGATTTGTGCCAAATCCTATCACTATATCAAGATATATTATAGCTACGCTTTTATCTCTCGCTTCAGATAAAATTCTTTGATTCCTCAATTCATAATTTAGTTGTGGATGTAGTCTACCAACTGTAAAAAACTCATCTCCAAAATCAATAACTGTGTGTTCTTTACTAAACCATGGGTTTTCCAATTTAATGTTAGATTTTAATGGAACATTTGAATATAGAGTTTTGACAAAATTTTTTAATATGACTTGATTTTCATATGCAAGGGTTCCTCCTTGAAATAAACCTCTAAAAAATTTTTGTTCATCAGTAAAAGTTTTCGATACTATTTTTGCTTTTTCCATTAACATATTTTCAGTTTCTTTAATTTTTTCTAAAAAAAAGCTCCATGGTATACCTTTTGAATAACTTATTGCAAGTAAAGCAGCTTCTTCAAGATTTTGTGCTGGAATTGCACCATAATTTTTTATAATTTCCTTTTCAACTCCCAAAAAGGCCCCTATAATTGGCTTTTTAGACTTTTTAATAACTTCGCCTATTTTTTCGAGAACCTCAAGATCTGGTGGTTTTGAAATTAAAACTATAACTTTTGTATCATTATCTTCTATTAAAGCCTCAAGTCCAGTTATAAAAGACATTCCTTCAAAATGTTTTTTAACATCATCTCCTCCAGTACCAATTGCTTGTGATATTCCTCCTCCCATGTTTGTTATAATACAACAAACTTCTTGCAAGCCTGTACCTCCAGAAGAAACAATACCAATATCTCCTCTATTTATAACATTTGCAAACCCAAGTGGAGCCCCATTAATTATAGCTGTGCCACAACCTGGGCCCATAACAAGAAGACCTTTTTCTCTTCCATATTTTTTTATTTCATACGCTTTTTCAAATGGAACATTATCTGAAAATATCATTACATGAAGTCCTTTTCTCAATGCATTCATTGCTTCATAAGCAGCAAATTGACCCGGAACAGATATTAATGCTATATTAGAATTTGGTAAAATTTTCAAAGCACTATCTAAACTTTTTGGCTCATATTTATGTTCTTCTTTTCTTTCGATAGTTCTTGTAGAAAGTAAATCTTGTGCTTTAGAAATTACTTCATCACATAATTTTTCATTTGATGTTTTAACTGCTATTAATAATTCGTTATCTCTTGCTTCATCAAATTCATTAATATACATATCTAAGGACTTCAAAATTAATTTATTTTGTTGTGTACCCATTACAATTAATATTTCTTCTACACCTTCTAAATTTCTTAATTCTTTTGCAACAGACATTAATGTTATTGAATCATAATATCTTCCTTTTAAAATAGCACCTTTTAAAAACATAAAAACCTCCTTTTAAATTTATTTCTCTTCTTTAAAGAAAGGCTTGCCTAATTCTTTTGGCACACCAATTCTTTTAACTCTCAGGACTACTGTTGTAATAATTATTATTATCAATGTAGTAAGATAGGGTATCATAGCCAAAAAGGAAGGAGCTATTTTAGTGCCCATAACTTGAAGTTGAAATTGTAAAGCATCAAGACTCCCAAATAAATACGCACCAATTATTGATATTAAGGGATTCCACATAGAAAATATAACCAAAGCTACTGCAATCCAACCTCTTCCAGCAGTAATTCCATCCATCCAAAAAGGAGCATAACCTACTGTTAAATATGAACCACCAGCCCCTGCTAGTAAACCTCCAAAAATTGTCCATAAATATCTAGTTTTATATACATCAACTCCCATTGCATTTGCAGCAATTGCATTCTCACCTACTGCTCTTAAATTTATTCCAATTTTTGTTTTGTATAGAAGAAACCACATTACAGGAACTAGAATATAAGAAAAATAAACAATAATATCTTGATTAAAAAATATTTGACCTATTATTGGGATTTTAGAAAGATAAGGTATAGGAAATGATTTTAGAGGATTGTCTAATTTTAAATTAGCAAAATTGCTACCGTAAAAATTTGTAAAACCTGAACCAAAAATTGAAATTGCTAAACCACTAACTACTTGATTACCGTAAAGTGTTATACAAATATACGAGTGAAGTAATGATATAATTCCGCCAGTTAAAATTCCTATTAAAAAACCAATATATGGATTATTTGAATAAAAGGCAACAATAAAAGCTACAAATGCGCTAATTAACATAATACCCTCTAAACCTAGATTTAACACTCCTGATCTTTCTGTAAAAATCTCACCAATTGTCGGAAAAAGAATAACTGTGCCAGATCTTACTGCAACAGAAAGCAATGTTATTATTATTAATTGATAATTTGATGTATTCATTTTTTACTCCTTTTTTCAAATACAACTTTATAATTAATTAAAAATCTACTGCCAATTAAAACAAAAAAAATAGAACTCTGAATCAATGATGAAATACCAATGGGAACTTTCATGGTTAATTGAATAAGATAAGCACCAGAAATCATCGCTCCAAAAAAATATGAAACAAATATAGATACAATTGGATTTAAATTTGCAAGCCATGCTATGATAATGGCAGTATATCCATAATATGGGTTTATTTCTATTTGTAAAAGATGAAGAACACCTGAAACTTGAACCATGCCAGCAAGACCAGATAATGCACCGCTTATCATTATACAAATAATTGTGTCGTTTATTACGTTTATTCCAGCATATTTAGCTGCTATTGGATTTCCGCCTATGACTGAAATTCTATATCCAAATTTTGTTTTTTTAAGAATAAACCATATTAGTAAAGCAGCTATAATACCAAATAAAAGACCTAAATTAACCCTTGAATTTGGAATAATTCGTGGAAGTTGAGCATTTACTTCAAATCTTCTGGAGAGAGGAAAACCTATATGAGATGGATCTTTCCAAGTGCCATACATTAAATATCTGAGAATGTTTAAGGCAATATAATTTAATAAAAGAGTTGATAAAACTTCATTTACATCCCAATATGTTTTTAAAAAGGCAGGAATTGCTGCCCAAAATGCTCCACCCAAAAGTCCTAGCAATACCATAATTGTTAATGTAATTAATCTGGATAAATTTTGAGGTCCAAAAAGAGCAAAATAAGAACTAAAAATCGCTCCAAGAATGTATTGACCAAATGCTCCTATATTCCAAAAAGAGATTTTATAAGCCATAATTAAACCAACTGATAATAAAATCAAAGGTGTGGTAAATACAAGAGTTTCAGTAAAAGCATACCAGCTGCCAAAAGCTCCTAATATTATAGCTTTATATACTATAAGAGGGTTTATTTTAACAATAATCATAGCAATAGCACCTATAATAAGTCCAACTAAAATCGAAATTATTGGAATAATGATTAATAATTTCTGAGGAATTTTTTCTCTTTTAATAACTTTTATCATATTTTTCACCTCTTAAATTTTTCAAATTTGAACCACTCATCATTAAGCCTATTTCATTAATATCAACTTCTTCAGGTTTAACAATGCCAACAATTTGACCTTCAAAAATGACACCAATTCTATCAGAAATCATAAGAAGTTCTTCTAAGTCTTCAGATATTAAGAGAACTGCTCCACCTTTATCTCTTACTTCAAGTAACTTTTTTCTAACAAATTCTGTAGCAGCAACATCTAAACCTCTAGTTGGATAAACTGCGATAAGTAGAATTGGATTTTCAGAAAGTTCTCTTGCTAAAAGTAATTTTTGCAAATTTCCACCAGAAAGATATTTCACAGGAGCATATATATTAGGGATCATAATATTATATTCATTAATTAATTTGTAAGTATATTCTTTTGCTCTAGTATAATTAATTAAAAAACCATTTGAGATTGGTTTTCTTCTAAAGTTTTTCAAAATTGAATTTTCAATTGATGACAAAATAGGTACAAGTCCTACTTTTAATCTATCAGCGGGAATATACCCTATTTTATTTTGTATAATTTTTATTGGTGCAAAATTTGTTATTTCATTATTAAAAATATAAATTTTACCATTAGTGGCCTTTCTTAATCCTGCCAACACTTCAGATAATTCTTCTTGGCCATTTCCAGTTATTCCGGCAATTCCAAAAATTTCTCCTTCATGAACTGTCAAATTCAATTTTTTTAAAGTTTTAATTCCTCTATCATTAAAACATTCAAGATTTTCTATTCTTAGAACTTCTTTTCCTATTTTAGGTGGATTTTTTTCAATTTGGAAAATTATTTCTCTTCCAACCATCATCTCAGCTAAATCCTTTTGAGTTGCCTCTTCTTTATTTAATGTACCAACAACTTTTCCTTTTCTTATAACGGTTATTCTATCTGATATCTCCATTACTTCTTCTAATTTATGTGATATAAAAATAATTGATTTACCTTCGAATTTTAATTTTTTTAAAATTTCAAATAGAGTTTTAGTTTCTTGGGGTGTAAGAACTGCGGTTGGTTCATCTAAAATTAAGATTCTTATTCCTCTATATAATATTTTTATTATTTCAACTTTTTGTTGTTCGGATATTGTTAATTGCCAAATTTTCGTATAAGGGTTAATTTTAAAATTATATCTCTCTGAAATTTCAGTAATTCTTTTTGCAATATTTTTTTTATCAATAATAAACTTTTGTTCTTTTAATCCCAATATTATGTTTTCTAACACTGTTAAGTTATCAACAAGAGTGAAATGTTGATGAATCATTCCTATTCCTAATCTTATTGCATCCAAAGGTGATTTAATTCTTACATATTTTCCATCTATATATATTTCTCCTTCATCTGGTGAATATATTCCATCTAATATATTTATAAATGTTGTTTTTCCAGCACCATTCTCTCCTAAAAGAGTGTGAATTTCGCCCTCATATAATTCAAAATTAATATGGTCATTTGCCAAAACTCCAGGGAATTTTTTTGTTATGTTAGTTGCCTTCAAAATAATTTTATTCATTTATCATCCTTAAAATTTTAAAAGCCTCAGTACTAAAATACTGAGGCTTTTAAAATAATAAAATAACTTATTTAACTTCCACCTTGAGGAATAGTACCAACTACACCTTGAACAAACCATTGGATACTCTTCTTTTCAGCATCAGGTAATTCTTCACCTTCTTTCACTCTTAAGTTTCCTTGTTGATCATAAATTGGTCCCATAAAAGGGTCATATTTTCCTTCGATAATTTCTTTCTTTTTTTGTTCAACCAATGTTTTTACATCTTCAGGAACCATTTTACCTAATGGAGCCAAATCAACTACTCCTTCCTTTAAACCACCCCAATATGGTGTATTTGTCCATGTTCCATCTTTAACTTTCTTTATACAATCCACATAAAAAACACCCCATTTGAAAACACGGGAGGTTAATACATAATCTGGCGCAAAACTTGATTTATCGTAATAATAACCAATTGAATAAACACCTTTCTTTGCTGCTTCAATTGTTGCAGTTGGTTCACCCATCAATGAAAATATTATATCTGCACCATTTGCAATAAGCGTATTTGTTGCTATTGCTACATTTACTGGATCATACCATGCATTTATCCATACTACATGAACTTCTGCTTTGGGATTAACCTGTCTAGCACCTATTGTAAATGCATTAATTTCTCTTACCATTTGTGGAATAGGAAATGAAACGACGCAACCTATTTTATTTGTTTTTGTCATTTTCCCCGCTATTAACCCTGATAAATAATCTGCTTGATACATTCTTCCAAAATAATTACTCATATTTGTTGATGTTTTATATCCAGAACAATTCATAAATATTGTATTTGGAAAATCCTTTGCAACATTTAATGTTAAATCCATATAACCATATTCACATGTAAATATGACTTTATAGCCTTGACTTGCATAATCTCTAATAACTTTTTCAGCTGCATCTTGAGGAACTTGTTCAGAAATTGCTGTTTCAACATAAGGTAAATTGTGTTGTAAATATACCATACCCTCATAATGTGCCTGATTCCAACTAGCATCATTTCTTGTTCCACTGATAACGAATGCAACTTTAATTTTTTCTTCTTTTGTTTCTTTAGGTTTACATCCAAATGTTAAAGAAAATGATAAAATAATTAAAATTAATAATGATACTAATTTTAAATATTTACTCATAACTCACCTCCTTTTATAAAAATTTAAAAAAGTTAACACAATTTTACAAGTCGAAATATTGCTTAATATTTTGTAAGAATAATCTTACAAAATATTATTTAATTTCTATCGCATCTTCTGGACATCGGAGATAACACTCAAAGCAAGCAATACATCTCTTCAAATCAATTATGTGATTTGATAAGTCAATACAAGATGTTGGGCAAATTTCAGTACAAATTTCACAATCTGTGCATAAAATACTATTTATTTTAAAAGATGTTTTGCTAAATAACGTTTTTTTCCTTTTTGTTGGAAATTTAACTTTTCTAATTAATGTATCAAATTTATCACCCTTAATTTCAATATTTATTAATTTGTTTTCACCTAAATTTCTCAATGAAATTGAGTTAAAAATTGGGTTTTCTTTTGGTCTTAAACCAACTAAAACTGATGCCACCGAATCAATTGATAAAATATCATTTGACGATAATAAAACATTCAAATCTTTTATGTTTCCTTTTATTTCATCTCCTTCAAAAATGCTAAATCCTTCCAGAAAAATAAGTTTTATTTTCTCATTTATAATTGAAATAATTTCTGAAAGAGCCTCACCAAGAATTGTTAAATTTGCACCATAAAAAAGAGATTCAACTTTTGTATAGGATGGTGTTAAAGATAGAATTCCAACCGTTGCTCCTTCAAAAATATAAAAAGGATGAAGTTTTATTTTTGATATTGTAATTAAAGAGTTTGCCCAAAAATAAGACTGAGGAAGATAAAGTTTGCTTAAAACTCTTCTATGAGTATGTTCTGTACCTTTTCTTTCTGGTCCAATAACAATTTTTTTATGTTGAACTTTAACAAAACCCTCTCTCATAAATGAAACTATCTCAATTGGGAAAGATTTTAAAATAGAATAGATATTTTCTGGAAGATATTCAACAACTGAAACTCCGACTCTAAGTTGAACTCCAAAAGAAAGTAGTTTCTTGATTATTTCTTTTAATAAATTTTCATCTGGATAAGTTGATAAATCTTTTTTTCGATTATAATATCCATCAAAATAAAGTAAAACCCTTTCTCCATTAAGAAAATTTATATCTTTAAAAAAAGCAAATGTTTCTGATAAAAAATTAGAAATTCCTTGCTTATCTACTCTTTTTAAATACACCTTTGTTTTTTCCATGTTTTAATTATATAATGTAACAAATATATTTAAAATGAATCATATATACAATAAAAAGGAGGAGATATGGAAAAGATAGGTTTAATTGTTGATACTGCAGGGGATATACCAAGAGAAATGGTTAAAGAATACAATATTGTTGAAGTTCCATTTTATCTTTATTTTGAAGGTGAAGAAAATATAGTTTATAAAGAAAATGAAACTCTAACACCAGAAGATTTCTATAAGATTATGAGAGAAAAGAAGAAACATCCAAGAACATCTCAACCAAATATGGAAGATTATCTTAAACCAATGGAAAATCTTGTTGAAGAAGGTTATAAAAATATTCTTGTTATGACTTTATCTTCAAAATTTAGTGGTAGTATGCAATCTGCTTTACTTGCAAAAGATGAAATGAAGAAAAGATATCCAGAGGTAAAAGTTGAAATATTTGATACTAAATCTGCAACCTTAGGTGAGGGAATACAACAAATTGTTGCAGCAAAAATGATTAGAAAGGGTACTTTAACATTTGATGAAATATTACAAAAACTTACAGTGATAAGGGATAAAACATTTGTCTTTTTTACGGTTGAAGATCTATATTTCTTTTATCTTGGAGGGAGATTGGGAAAAGGGAGTGCTTTTCTTGGAAACATAATGAACCTTAAACCAATAATGCAAGTAAAAGATGGCGAGGTTGAACCAATTGAAAAAGTGAGAGGAAGAAAAAAATCACTTATAAGAATTGCTGAACTTGCAAAAGAGAATATAAAAAGTTTAGATAATCTATATATTGCATCACCACATGCAGATTGTCCAGATGATCAACTATTCTTAATTGAATATTTTAGAGAGATAACTGGGTACAAAGGAGAAATTATTACAAGAATTATGGGAACAACAATTGGTGCCCATCCAGGACCTGGTACAACAGGATTGTGTTTTTTTGAAGAAAATTTAGAAGGAGTTATTTAAAAATTTTAATATAATTAATATGTGAAAAAATTGCTTTCTTCTATATATCAAGGTTATGTTTTTTCTCTTTTAAGAAAGGGAAAAGAAGATATTTTATTAAATAAATTAAAAAAGGGAAATAGAAATTTTTTTACTCCAAAAGTTTATGAAATATTTGGAAATCTACTTATAAAAAATAATGAATTTTATTTTGCTGAAACAATTTTAAAAGAAGGGATTCAAAAATTTAAAAATGGTAAAGGAATTTACAGAACACTTTCTCAACTCTATTTAAGAAGGGGTGAAACCCAAAAAGCAATTGATGTTATTAAAGAGGCAAAAGAGAACAATAAAGAAGTGTATTGGTATAACCTTGTCCTTGGAGATCTCTACTATTATGAAAAAAAAGATTTAAATTTGGCTCTAAAAGAGTACGAAGAATTGCTTAATAGAAACGATGTTCCGTTAAATGAAGATATAAAATCTCCTGCAAGATATCTTTTTAAAAGATTGTCAAGGATTTACTTTGAAAAGAAAGATTATGATAAAGCACTTATATATTATAAAAAATTCTATGATTTAAAACCATCAAACTTTTATGAAAAAGACTTTTTATATTTTGGTGAAGTTCTTTATAATCTTGGTAAGAGAGATGATGCAATAAAAATTTGGAAGGAAGGAATTCAAAGAAGAAGAGGAAATATAATAAAAAGTGGTGTTAAAAAATATGGAATTGATTTAGGAGAAGTTGAAAAAATTGAATTTAAAGAGGGGGCAATAAGAATTCCAGTTAAAACATCATTAATTACTGAAAGAACAGATTTTTTTAAAGAGATAGAAGAGAAGACAAAAGATATCTTAAAAAATGGAGATATAATAACAATTGCTTCTAGTGTTGCTGCAATAGCAGATGGTAGAGTTTTCTCTGTTGAAACAATTAAACCTTCAATTTTTGCAATTCTTTTATCAAAATTTGTTTCAAGAAACAAAAACAATCCATTTGCAACAACTGCTCCATTATCTAACCCATATGCAATGCAAATTGCTATTGAAGAAGCAGGATTAATAAAAATTTTATTTGCTGCATTTTTAGGATTTTTAGGAAAAATTTTTGGAAAAAGAGGAATATTTTATATTATTGCTGGAAAAATAGTAACTCAAATAGATGATATGCCAGCCTCAATGCCTCCATATGATTATTATGTAATTTCAGGAGTACATAATTCAAAAGAGTTTTTAGAGAAAATAAAAAAAATTACTGGATGTGAGGCTTGTATAGTTGATGCAAATGACCTTGGAATAGCATGGGTTGTTGACTCAACTGAAAATGTTGATAAAAAATTTGTTGAAAAAGTTTTATCTGATAATCCTCAAGGAAATGAAGATTTTCAAACTCCAATTGTTATAATTAGAAAGAATACTCTGTAATTCGCTCTTTTACAACTTCAAAAATTTCTTTTGATAAAGTGTCTTTTTCTTTTTCGCCATCAAAAATTACATATCTATTTTTATAAATTTTTGAGAGAATAAGATATCCATTTCTTACTCTATCAAGATAATCAATACCTTTCTTTTCAATTCTATCAGGATCTTTTACTCTCTTAAGAGAAGTTGTTGGGGCTATATCTAATAAAATTGTTAAATCTGGTTCTAAAATTGATATTTCTCTATGAATTCTCTCAATAAAATTAATTGAAAGTCCACCACCATATCCCTGATAAGCAATTGAAGAGTCTTTAAATCTCTCTGAAATTACAACTTTTCCTTTACTTAGCTCTTTTATTATCTCTTTTACATGCGCACTTCTATCAGATGCAAAAAGAAGAAACTCAGTTAATGTATCTATTTCTCCATTAAATTTTAAAAGAATCTCTCTTATCATTTTACCAATTTCTGTTCCACCTGGTTCTTTTGTCCAAAATGTATCTACTCCTAAAGAATTTAAATTTTCAGCAAGAAGACGCGCTTGTGTTGATTTACCACACCCATCAATTCCTTCAAATGTAATAAAAAAACCACCTATTTTGGAAAGATAATTACGCATCTAAATGGCTCCTCTCCTTGACTTTCAGATTTTAATCCAAATTCTCTAATTATTTTATGTTGAATTTTTCTTATGTGGCTTGGAGCAGGATAAAGAGGATATGGTTTTCCAGTTGATAAAACCTCTTTTATTCCCTCTTCGATCTCTTTAAGATAATCTCTCTTCTTATCAATAAATGCATTCCTTAATTCAAGACAAACTTTTCTTATATTTGATTTTGTATTTGATTTAACTTTAAAAACTTCAATTCTTCTTTTCTTCGCTTCATTTAAAATTCTTCCGCTTTTTTTCTCTTGAGTTTTTGTAATAATTAAAACTTCTGCATCTTCAATTGAATCAACAAATTCCCAATCAAGTCCAACTGATCTTAAACCTTGTTCTAAAAAATCTCTTGAAACTCCATAAGTAAATATTTTTAGTGGAGTATAAGTTGGAAGTTTTTCTGCCTCACTTTCTTTTTTAATCTCAACCTTTCCATTTTGAGTTCTTCTTCTAATTTCTGGATTTAATGGATATCCTCTTAAATATTTATCGACAACTTCTGCAACATCGTAATACACTGCGAGAGTATCTCTATCTCTTATCTCAATTAAAATATCAAAAGATGGAGGAGAAGATCTTTCAAGAACAGTTTTTTGTGTTCCTCTTCTCTGTGCCTCTTCATCACCTAAAATAACAGTTGTTATTCCTCCAAGAAGATCAGAAAGTACAGGATTTATTAAAAGATTATCAAGAGTATTTCCATGAGCAGTCGCAATAAGTTGAACTCCTCTTTCAGCAATTGTTCTACATGCTTCAGCCTCATCTTTTCTTCCAATTTCATCTATTATAATAACTTCTGGATTATGATTTTCAACTGCTTCAATCATGACATCTGCTTGACTTCTTCCATATGGAACTTGCATCCTTCTTGCAGATCCAATTGCAGGATGAGGTATATCACCATCACCGCCAATCTCATTTGAAGTATCAACAACAACTACTCTTTTTCCTAATTCTTCAGATAAAACTCTTGCTGCTTCCCTAAGAAGTGTTGTTTTTCCAACACCTGGTCTTCCAAGAAGAAGAATACTCTTTCCTGTTTCAAAAAGATCTCTTACAATATCTATTGTTCCATAAACTGCTCTTCCAACCCTGAGAGTCAATCCAACTATATTTCCCATTCTATTTTTTATACAAGAGATTCTGTGAAGTGTTCTTTCTATTCCTGCTCTATTATCTCTATCAAAATCTCCAATTCTATTTTTAACATATTCAATATCTTCTCTTGTTATAATTTCATTTGAAAGATAAACTTTTCCATCAACAAATCTTGCTTCAGGTTTTCTCCCAAGATCAAGAACAACTTCAATTAATTCATCCCATCTGTCAAGTTTTTTTAATTCATTTTTTACAAATGGAGGAAAAAACTGAAAAGAAAGTCTCCATTTCATATTCTTTAAGTTTGATTAATTCTGTCTCTTTTAACATATCTTTTTGCCTCCCAAAAATAATGTTCAATTTCAGAAATATATTTATCTATGTCTAAAAACATATTATAAATATCAATATTTGTTGTATCAAACCTATAAACTGGTGAGAGATTATAATTTTTAATCCATTCTTCATATGCTTTTTCTAACTTTTTTAAATAACTTCTCTTAATATTTTTTTCATAATCTCTTCCTCTTAACTCAATCCTTTTCATAAGTACATCAACTGGAGCATACATATAAATTAATAAGTTTGGGTTTGGAAAATTTCTCTTAACAAGATTATAAATCTTATTATACAAATTATACTCCTCTTTTGAAAGAAGGAGTTTTGCAAAAATTTCTGCATCTTCATAAATTGTTCTATCAATTATAATAGAATCTTCTATTTTTTCAATCTCTTCAAAAATTTTTAATCTTTGTATAAGAAAAAACAGTTGTGAATGCAATGCCCATCTTTTGGGATCTGTATAAAAATTTTTTAAAAATGGATTTTTGTCTTGTGGTTCAGAAAGAATTACAAAACCCCATTTTTTAGATAAAATTTTAGCAAGTGTTGATTTTCCAACCCCAATATTTCCACAAATAGCAACAATAAATTTTCCCATGAATTAATTTTACCATTATGGTTCTCCTATAAATTAATATTTTTCAAAAGATATAATATCCTCTAATTTTTTTCTTCTTTTAGGAGGCACTCCTTCTTCAAGTGGATATCCAAGTGTCATAAGTGCAGCAACTCTAACTCTCTCTGGAATTTCAAGAAGTTGTTTTACAAGTTTTTCATCAAAATCACCAATCCAACATGTACCAAGACCAAGATGAGTTGCTTGAAGAGCAATATGTTCCATTGCTATTCCAATATCTAAAATTGAACTATCATACCAACCACCCATTTTAAAACTTGGCTCAGTAACACAACCTACAATCAGAACTGGTGCGTCTTTTATAAACTTTGCCCAAGTTGTAGGCTCTCCAATTTTTTTTCTTATCTCTGGATCTCTTACAACTATAAATTTCCAAGGTTGTTTATTATTCGCAGAAGGAGCAAGACGTGCTGCTTCAAGACACTCAAGTACAAGTTCTTGAGGCACATCTTTATTTTTATATTTTCTTACACTATATCTTTCTAAAATTTCTTTTAAAATCATAAGACTTACTCATTTAATAAAAATTCTATGGAATTTTTTAAATCATTTTCAAGAGTTAATGTTAACCCTGTAATTGATAAAGCAATTTTTCCTTCTTTATCTATTAAGAAAAATCTTGGAATTCCACTAACACCATATTTTTGAGCAACAGAGAAACCCTTTATGGTTATTGGATAATTAATGTTATTTTTTTTAATATAATCTAAAACTTTATCAAAGTCACTTTCATCATCTAAATTCATACCAATAACTATAAATCCTCTATCTTTATATTTATTATAAAGAGAAACAACAATTGGAGTTGCTCTTTTACATGGACCACACCACTCTGCCCAAAAATCAAGCAAAACCACCTTACCTTTTAATTCTTTTAAAGTTATATATCCACCATCTATTGTGGATAGACCAAAATCAAATGCTTCAACTCTTTTTTCTTTCTCAATAAATCCACCTGGAAGTGTTGAATTTGAACTTTCAATTTTTGTTTTGCATGATGAAAGTATAATAAATAAACTTAAAACAATAAATATTAAAATTAAATTTTTTTTCATTTTTTCTTTTTCACCTCTTTTCTTTTTGAAAGTATAACTTTTGCCCATTTTTTAGATCTAAAGAAAACATACCAGAATGGAATTATAATTGCAGCAATATAAATCGCTCCAGTAAGAATATTTAAAACTCTTGTTATATTTTGAGAAAAATTAATTTTGTTTAAAATGGGCAAAAGTACTCTAAAATCAAATGTGTTTTCAAGAATTATTCCAACTACAATTAAGACAACTCCTAAAATTGAATATGGAATAACCTCATTTAATTTTGATACAAAATAGTCTTGAGGTTTTTTATCTTTATAAACTTTTAATTCATTTTGTATAAGAGAAAAGAAGTGATTTCCTATTGAGAAAAGATAAACAACAATAAGAATTAAAAGTGGTCCTCTAAATGAAAATAGTTTAACTTCATTATAAATTGGTCTTACTATAAAATATAAAAGGATTAAGTGAGGCAAAAGATTAAAAATTGAAAATGTGATAATTTTAAGTGTAATAGGTTTGACTTTTGGAAATTTATCTTTAAGTATCCTGTAGACAAAAACTGTAAATGATAATAAAATTCCTAAACCAAGTGCAAGGGATAAGAAAAAACCAAAAGAAGAAAGAAGAGTATGTGGAAGAGAAGATAGGAAAAGCGCAAAACCCTTATATTCTCCTTTTGGAATATTCAAAAGAGAAATTGAACCACTTCTTAAAAAAATAAAAGATAGAAAGTTTATATATTCAATTAATAAAAATACTAGAAAAATTAATGGAAATCCTAACCAAGAAAGAAAAATATTACCAAAATAAAATATAACTCCAATTAAAATTGACAAAATTAAATATAAAATTGGAGAAGAGATTTGGGTTAAAAAATTTTGGTAGAGATTTTTTAGATTTAAGTTTAGAAAGAGATCAAAATTGGGATTTAGAGTGGGTGTAATAAATGAAATTATGAGTAAAAAAATAATTAAATTAACGACAAATAAAAAGTTATGAGAATCTTTTGAAACTTTAAGAATAAACTCCTCTATCCTTTTTTTCATTACTTACTCCTCCTCTTGAATCTCAAGCATTATAGTTAAAATTATACCACTTTTATTGTATAATGGAAAAAATGAGAACTTTTCTTGCTTTACCTATTGAAAAAGAAACAAAAAAAGAGGTATTTTCTTACATAGAAAAATTTAAAAAAGAGATAAAGGGAAAAGTTAAGTGGGTTGAAGAAGAAAATTTACATTTCACAATTTTTTTCTTTGGAGAAATTGATAATGATAAGGTAAAAATGGTAATAGATGTCATTGAAAAAAATAGAAATCGTTTTAAAAAATTTATGGTTGAATTTAAAAAAATATCATTTTTCCCAAATGAAAGAAATCCAAGAGTAATTTTTTTAGATATATCTCAAGGTGAAAAAGAGATGAAAGAGATTTATGATACTCTTTATCCTGATTTAAATAAAATTTTAAAATTAAAAAAGGAAGAATTTGTACCTCATCTAACAATAGGAAGAGTAAAAGACACTCTTTTTGAAGAAGATATAAAAAAACTTATCAATGAAAAAGTTGAAATTAAACCTTTTTATTTAAATAAAATAACTTTTTTTGAATCAATACTTAGAAGTGAAGGCCCAATTTATAAATCAATAAAAGATTTTATTTTTTAATCTGGAGGAATACAATGAAAGTCTTAAAAGAAGAGAATTTTAATGGAAAAACAATTCAAGTTGTTATGGGTGATATAACAGAAGAAACAACAGATGCAATCGTAAATGCTGCAAATAGAAATCTCTCACATGGAGGGGGAGTAGCAGGTGCAATAGTAAAAAAGGGAGGTTATATTATTCAAGAGGAGAGTAATAAAATAATTGAAAAAAGAGGGCCACTTAAAACAGGAGAGGCAGTTATAACAACTTCTGGAAATTTGCCATGTAAATATGTAATTCATACAGTTGGTCCAGTTTGGGGTGAAGGAGATGAGGAGGAGAAATTAAAAAGAGCAATTGAATCTGCTCTCCAAGTAGCAACAGAAAATTTAATTACTTCAATATCTATTCCAGCAGTTAGTTGTGGAATATTTGGATTCCCAAAAAAGAAAGGTACAGAGATTATTTATAAGACTGTTAAAGAGTTCTTAAAAAATAGAGAAACTACTATAAAACTTGTAAGACTAATTGGAATTGGCGATGAAATTCCAAATCTGTTTAAAGAAGCAATGGAAGAGAGTTAAAATTTTAATGTTTTTTCACTATTAAATCTTTCTCACAACATCCATTATATTCAATTTGTATGGTTGAATGATTTATATTAAATTTCTCTTTTAGAATATTTTCGGCTTTATTTCTAATTTCATCAACTTTGCTTAAAGGATAATCTTTTTTAAGAGTTAAGTGACCTTCAAAAAGATAATTTTTCTCATTAAGTTGCCATATATGAACATGATGAAGGTTTGATACTCCTTCAATCTTCTCAATTTCAAATTTTAATTTTTCAATATCAATATCTTTTGGTTTTGCTTCTAATAGAATCTTTATAGAGTTTACAAAAATTTCAAACCCTTCTTTCAAAATATAAAGAATTATTAAAAGAGTAAGAATTGGATCTATCCAATAAATTTTAAACGCCATCATAATAATTCCACCAATTACAACAATAACAGAAGAAAATGTGTCTAAAAGAAGATGAAGATATGAAGATTTTATATTTAAATTTTCTCTTGAAAATTTCTTTAGTAAGATAACTGAAACTCCGTTTAGAAAAAGACCTATTATCGCAATAATAAGCATTAAATTTAAATTTACATTTTTAGGATTAAAAATTCTTAATATTGCTTCTCTTATTAATAGAAATGAAACAATAAAAAGAAAGATTGAATTTAAAAGTGATGCTAAAATTTCTGCCCTTTTTCCACCAAATGTAAATTCATAAGAATTTTCTCTTTTTGAAAATCTTATTGCAATAAGTGAAATTATTATAGAAAGTGTGTCAGATAAATTATGAAAGGAATCAGATAAAAGTGCTAAACTTTTGGAAAAGATTCCACCCAAAACTTCAGAAATAAAAATAAAAAGATTTAGAAAAATAACAATTATTAAATTTCTCTCTTTTAAATCAATAGTTTTCATGAAATTTTTGCTCCTGTATCAACATCTTTATCAACTGTTAAAAGAGAAAGTTTTCCATCTTTTGAAGCAGCGAGAAGCATTCCTTCACTTAAAATTCCTTTAAGTTTCTTTGGTTCAAGATTTTTTAATACAATTATTTTCTTTCCTATTAACTCTTCATCTCTATAATGTTCTCCAATTCCTGCAACAATAGTTCTTATTTCATTTTCAATTTTTATCTTTATCTCAATTAGTTTTTTGGAATCTTTAACTCTTTTTGCTTCAATAATTTCTGCTACTCTTAAATCTAACTTTTGGAAATCCTCAATAGTTATATAATTTTCTTTAACTTCAACTTTTTCTTTCTCCTCTTCTACCCTTGGAAAAATAGGAGATACTTCTCTTAAATTAAATTCGCCTTTCCATGGGAAAATCTTTTCTTTAAGTAAGGTTCCATCTTCATCTTTACCAAGAGCATAGAAAAACTTTTTAGAAGATGAAATTAAAATTGGAGAGATTAAATTGATAATTGTATAAATTCCATGGAAAACAGTTGATAAAACCTTATCACATTCATCTTTATTCTCTTTATAAAGATTCCAAGGTGCTTTAGTATCAATATATTTATTTAATACATTCGCAAGACTATTTATTCTAATTGGTACATCAGAAAGTTTTAAATTCTCATATAAACTTATAACCTCATCAAACTCTTTGCTAAAAAGTTCATGTATTTCATTATCATAATTTCCAGATAGTTTTCCATTAAAATATTTAAATCCCATATTAAGAGTTCTATAGAGTAGATTTCCAAGATCATTTGCAAGTTCGCTATTATATCTTGTAATGTATGAATCGTATGAAAAGTTTCCATCTTCACCAAATGTCATATCACGCAAAATGTAATATCTAAAAACATCAACTGCAGTATCTTTATCAACTTTACTTTTTTCTATAAACCATCTTATTACTTCATCTGGTTTAATAAAATTACCTTTTGATTTACTCATCTTTTCACCATGTGAAAGCCAGAAACCGTGAGCATAAATTTTTTTGGGAAGTGATAGTCCTACTCCTAAAAGCATTGCAGGCCAAATTATTGTATGAAATCTTGTTATATCTTTTCCAATTAAATGTAAATCTGCTGGCCAATATTTATTGAATTTTTCTTCGTTTTCTAAAAAAGAAGTAACTGTTACATAATTAATTAATGCATCAAACCAAACGTATATTGTTAAATTTTCTTCTTGAGGTACAGGAATTCCCCAACCAATTCCTCTTCTTGTTATTGAAATATCTTTAAGACCACTCTTTATGAGAGAAAGCATCTCGTTATATCTTGATTCTGGCTCAACAAATTTTGGATTTTCAAGATAGTGCTTTAGAAGAGTGTCTTGAAATTTTGATAAAGAAAAGAAATAATCTTCTTCTTTTATATATTCAAGAGGCCTACCACAAACAGGACATAGATTTCCCTCTTTTATCTCATCTTGTGAGAAAAATGTTTCATCAAAAATACAATACCACCCCTCATAAATCCCCTTATAAATGTATCCATTTTCTTTCAATTTATTAAAGAAATATTGAACTACTCTTTCATGTCTTTTTTCAGTTGTCCTTATAAATGTGTCATAAGATATATTAAATTCATTAAAAACTCTTCTAAAACTTTCAGAAAGGGAATCAACAAAGAGTTTTGTATCTACTCCTTTTTCTTGCGCAACCTTTTTTACTTTGCTTGCATTCTCATCTGTTCCAGTTGAGAAGAGGACATCATATCCTAATTTTCTCTTTTCCCTTGCAATTATATCTGCAATTGTTGTTGTATAAACATGTCCAATATGAGGCTCATCATTTACATAATATATTGGAGTTGTAATGTAAAACTTCTTCATTAATTCTCCTCCTTAATCAAATCTTTATGAGTAAATTTTATAAAGATATGAAATAAATTTCAAGTACAATCAATCTTTAAAAAGTTTCTTTTTAATAACATTTTTTATACCTTTATATTTTTCTGACATGAAATCTAAAATTTCTTCTTTTGAAAAATTTAGTTTTTTTAAAATTTCAAAATCTCTCTCCCACTCCTCTTTTTTCTTTCCCTCAATTAAGATAATATATTCACCCTTTATTTCACTTTTACTTATCTCCTCAAAAATCTCTTTAACTTTTCCTCTATAAACTTTTTCATTAATTTTTGTTAACTCTTTTACAACTGAAGCAAATCTTTCTGGAAATTTCTCATTTAAAATTTCAAGAGTTTTCAAAATTCTGTGTGGTGATTCATAAAAAATTAATGTTGCATCAATAAAAAAATAATTTTTTATTATATCCTCAATTTCACCTTTCTTCCTTGGAAAAAATCCTAAAAATATAAAAGGAGAAGTTCTCATTCCAGAAATTACAAGAGCAGTTATAATAGAGGATGGACCAGGAATTACCTCAACTTTAAAACCCTCTTTTATGGCTTCTTTAACGATAACCTCACCTGGATCTGAAATACACGGAGTTCCTGCATCTGAAACAAGCGCTAATTTTTTCCCTTTTTTTAGTAAATCAATAATTTCATTTTTTCTTTTGATTTCATTTCCTTCAAAATAAGAAATGAGTTTTTTATTTTTTATTCTATACCTATTAAGAAGTTTTAAGGTAACTCTGGTATCTTCACATAAAATTATTTCAACTTCTCTTAAAATCTTTAGAGCCCTTATTGAAATATCAGAGAGATTACCAATTGGCGTTGAAACAATATAAAGTATTCCCTTCAAATTAATATTCTTTTAATTTATTAATTACTTTATTAAGAGAATATTTTATTGTTCCAAGATTCCCTGCTTTTGTTGTTATTATAATTAAAATTTTGTCATTAAATTTATTAATAATTAATCTACCCCTTTTCATCTCCACTATAATTTCTTCTATTTCTCCCATATACATAGAATTTGAAATGTCTGTTAATAATCCGACGAGAGATATACCAAGACCTCCAATAATCTCTCCTTCAAAATCAGTTGAAAGTTCTGAAATTGTTTCATTATTTTGAGCATTAATATAAACATAACCTAATACCCCGCTTGTTTTTAAAATTTCTTTTAAAACCTCTTTTATCATTTTCTCTCCTTTGATAAATTGAGTGCTTTTGTAAACATTTCAATTGCTTCTTTATACATTCCTTTCTTTAAATACTCATCGCCAAGTTTTTTATAGTATTCTTTATCTTTAGTAATCTCATCTTCAACTTTAGACTCAGAAATTTGCTGAATAGTAGAAACTTCTTCAGTTTTTAATTCCTCTTCGACTACCTCTTCTTTAACAATTTCTTCTTTCTCCTCTAAAATCTCAGGTTTTATCTCCTCTATCTCTAATTTAGGAACCTCAACTTTTCTCTCTAAAATAACTTCTTTTTCTTTTACAAAAGTCTCAAATATTTTTTTATATAAATTATCTTTAAGTGATATTAATTCATTAAAATCTTTATTATCAAAGTGGTAATTTTCATATCCAGAACCAAATGATTTAATAAAATCATTAAGTGGATCAACCTCATAGCACCTCTCCCAATACTCATCTTTTTTCCTTCTATTTCCTGCCATTTCATGAAATTTTCCTAAAATAAAAAGTGCTTTAGGATAATATGGGTGATAAATTAGAATTCTTTCCAATTCTTCTATTGCTTCCATTAATCTGTCTTCATTTTTTAATGTATATGCATAAAGAACCTCATATGGTTTTTTATTGCCACTCTCTTCTTTTATTTTCTTCATTTCACTACTTGAAATGAAACCATTATAAACTTTTGTTTCTGCCTCTTTAAACTTTGAAATGTCAGGTAACTCCTCTTTTGAAATTATTGAATATAATTTTCTTATATAAATATTTTTTGGATTATAATCAAAACCTTCATAAAGATATTTTGATGCAATATCATATACTTTAAGTAGATAATAAATTAATCCAAGTAAAAACAGTGCAAAATCATTTTCAGGATCAATTTTTAATGCTTGTTTTAATTCAATTTCACAAGATTTAAAATCATTTTTCATAAGATATGATATTGATAAGTCTATTTGAGATCTTATATAATATGGAGATAAAAGCAAACTTTTCAAACTTATAAGAGTTGCTTCATCATAATTTCCATTTAATATTAAATATTCAGAAAGAACTGCGTGTGAAGATAACAGTTGTGGATTTCTTTCAACTTTCTTCTTATAAAATTCAATTAATGGTATTAACTCTTCCATAATCCCCTTTTGGTGCGCCCGAGAGGATTTGAACCCCTATCCGTAGCTCCGGATGCTACCGCTCTATCCACTTAAGCTACGGGCGCTTTAAATTATTGTATAATAATTAAAAGAATTGTTCAAGGAGGAAGTAATGGAGATAAAAAGAGAACACTTGAAAAAAGTTTCTGATACAAAGTATATGATTGAGGTTGGAACAATTCCTGGAATGAATGTTCCTGGAATTATTTATGCTTCAGAAAAGATGATTCCAAAAATTCTTATGGATAAATCACCAATTCAAGTTGCAAATGTCGCAACACTTCCAGGAATACTTAAAGCATCAATGGCAATGCCAGATATTCACTGGGGTTATGGTTTTCCAATTGGAGGAGTTGCAGGGTTTGACATTGAAAAAGGAGTGATATCTCCTGGTGGAGTTGGTTATGATATAAATTGCGGAGTTAGACTTTTAAGAACCAACTTTAAAAAAGATGAAATAGAGAGTAAATTAGATGAAATTTTAAATAAATTGTTTGTTAATATTCCATCTGGAGTTGGTTCAAGTGGAAAACTTCGTCTTGGACCAAGAGATCTTGATGATGTGATGGTTAAAGGTGTTAAATGGGCTATTGAAAAAGGATTTGGTAGACCTGAAGATCTGGAAACAATTGAAGAGCATGGAAGTATGCAAGGAGCAGATCCAAATGCTGTTTCAGGAAGAGCAAAAGAAAGAGGTGGACCTCAACTTGGAACACTTGGTGCAGGAAATCATTTTCTTGAAATTCAAGTTGTTGAAGAGATTTATAATGAAGAGATAGCAAAAGTTTTGGGTTTATTCAAGGGACAAATCACAGTTTTAATTCATACTGGAAGTAGAGGTCTTGGACATCAAGTTGCATCTGATTACATTGAAGTAATGTTAAACGCAGCAAGAAAATATGGGATTAAACTAGTTGATAAACAACTTGCTGCTGCTCCATTCTCCTCTCCTGAGGCAAAAAGATATTTTTCAGCAATGGTTGCTGCCGCAAATTATGCATGGGTAAATAGACAATTGATTACGCACTGGACAAGAGAAACATTTAAAGAAGTTTTTAAAAAATCTGATAGAGATATGGGTTTAGAAATAATTTACGATGTTGCTCATAACATTGCAAAAGTTGAAGAACATGTTGTTAATGGAAAAAAGATTAAAGTTGTTGTACATAGAAAAGGTGCAACTAGAGCATTTCCACCAAATCATCCTGAACTTCCACAACAGTATAAATCAATTGGTCAACCAGTTTTAGTTCCAGGAGATATGGGAAGATACTCCTTTGTTCTTGTTGGAACAAATAAAGCAATGCAAGAGACATTTGGTTCAACATGCCATGGGGCAGGAAGAGTTATGAGTAGAAGTGAGGCATTAAGAGAAGAAGATGCAAATGAAATAATTGACACGCTTGGAAAAAGAGGAATTAAGGTTAAAGCAAAAAGTAAAGAAACTCTTGTTGAAGAATCACCTGAAGCATATAAAGATGTTCAAGATGTTGTTGATGTACTCCATAAGGAGGGAATATCAATAAAGGTAGCAAAGTTAAAACCAATTGCTGTTATGAAAGGATGAAAAAATTTATTTTGGGAGGAGTAATTTTATTTTTACTCCTCCCATTTTTTTCTTGTAATTTAAATTCAAAAATAGATTTTAATTTTATTTTTCCTCAAAATGGTGATTATGTAACAAAAGGTGAATTAATAATTGTTGAATTTTCAGATTTAAAAAATATAAATGAGTTAAAACTTTTGCTTCTTGGTGATAATTTTAAAAAAGATTTGCTTTACGAAATAAAAGAAAATAGATTATATTCATCTTTTCCACGAGATATTTCAGATGGTGAATATATATTGAATGTTGTTTTTTATATAAAAGATAAATATTTTAAAAAAGAGATAAAAGTAATATTAAACTCAGAAATTCCAATTTGGGAAAATATAATTTATCCAATCTATGTAAGATCTGGAAGAGAAATAACAATTGAATCAATTTCCTCAACTCCATTAAAAGAGGTTAAAGCAATTTTTGATGATGGTACAATTTTAAATTTGAATTATTTAAATGAAAAAGATTTATGGCAAGGAAAATATATAATATCAAATTTTATAAATGAGGGGAGTCACATTATTAAATTTGAAGGAATTGACTTAAAAGGTGATATTATTGAAGATACAAAAGTTCTATATGTAATAAATTCTGATCCTGTTATATATTCACCAATTGATGGCCTTGAAACAACCACAAATGAAATAACTATATTTGGATTTTATGAACAAGATAAAAATATAATTATCTATTTAAATGACAAACCTTATAAAGAAATAAAAGTTGAGCCTTCTGGAAATTTTTACTCAACTCTATTTTTATTACCAGGAAATTATAAAATTTTCGCAAAAGACCCTCAATCTCAATTTTTAGGCATATCGTCTCTCCAAAATATAAACTTGAAAATTTTTAATGAGGGAGTTATTGTCTTATGTTATCACAATGTAAGTGATAAAGGTGGAAATTTATACACTATATCACCTGAAGAGTTTGAAAATCAAATAAAATATATGATAGAAAAAGGATATACCTCAATTACAATTGATGATCTTTATGATTACTATTTTAATGGAAAAAGTATTCCTAAAAAAAGTGTACTTATAACTTTTGATGATGGTCTTAAAGGTGTTTATGAATTTGCATATCCAATTCTTAAAAAATATGGTTTTAAAGCAACATTCTTTGTAATTGTAAGTAGAGTTGGAAGAGTAAGTAGCTATGTAGATTGGGATAATCTTAAAGAAATGGTTAATAGTGGTGTTTTTTCAATTGGTTCACATACATTTGATTCACATAGAACACATATTTCAAATGGAAAATTTGTATCAATTATTTCACAAAAAAGAGATGATGAAGATTTTGAAAATTTTAAAAATAGAGTTGTTGAAGATTTAAAAAAATCAAAAGAAGAAATAGAAAAAAATATTCAAAAAAAGACCATTTCATTCGCATATCCCTATGGAGAGTATTCTAAAGATACAGTTGAGTTTTTAAAAGAAAGTGGTTTTATTTTTGGATTTACAACTTATAAAGGTATAAATATAAAAAGCATCTCAAAATATGAATTAAAGAGATATTCTATTTATAGAAGCACTGATATTAAACAAATTATTAATTAATGTGATAAAATTTATTCGGTAATTTTTATAATAGGAGGGATTCATGAAAGAGTTTCAAAATGAACCTTTAGTTGATTTTAAAAATGAAGAAAACAAAAAATTGATGGAAGAGGCGATTAAGAAAACAGAGAGAGAGTTTGGGAAAGAGTATGAGATGATTATTGGGGGAAAAAGAGTTAAATCAGTTGAGAAATTTAAATCAATTAATCCATCAAAAAAAGATGAAGTTGTTGGTCTCTTTCAAAAGGGTAAAGAGGAACATGCAGAAGAAGCATTAAAAGTTGCATGGGAAACATTTAAAACTTGGAAAAATGTCAGTGCTGAGAAAAGAGCAGATTATCTTTTGAAAATTGCTGATACTTTAAGAAAAAGAAGATTTGAATTTGATTCATATTTAATTCTTGAAGTTGGAAAAAATTGGTTTGAGGCAGATGCTGATGTTGCTGAAGCAATTGACTTTTGTGAATATTATGCAAGAGAGATGATTAAATTTGATAAGGGACAAAAAGTTTCCCAATGGGACAATGAAAAAGACGAAATGTTTTATATACCACTTGGTGCTGGTGTAGTAATTCCACCATGGAATTTTCCACTTGCGATTCTTGTCGGAATGACAACATCAGCAATTGTAACTGGAAATACAGTTGTTTTAAAACCATCAAGCGATGCTCCTCTTATCGCGACAAAATTTATGGAAGTATTAGAAGAAGTTGGTCTTCCTTCAGGAGTTGTTAATCTTGTAACTGGCCCAGGTTCAACTGTTGGTGAGTATCTAGTTAAACATCCAAAAACAAGATTTATATCTTTTACTGGTTCAAAAGAGGTTGGTCTTCATATTGTTGAAGAGGCTGGAAAACATAGAGAAGGTCAAATTTGGATTAAAAGGGTAGTTGCTGAGATGGGAGGAAAAAACGGAATCATTGTTGAAGATGATGCAAATATTGATAGTGCTGTTCAAGGATGTCTTCATTCAGCATTTGGATTTCAAGGTCAAAAATGTTCTGCTCTTTCAAGACTATTTTTAAATGAAAAAATTTATGATGAATTTTTAGATAAATTTGTAAATAAAGTTAAAGAAATAAAAATTGGACCAACAAAATATTTTGAAAATTATTTGGGCCCTGTAATAAACGAAGCATCATTTAATAAAATTATGTCCTATATTGAAATAGGAAAAAGGGAAGGTAAACTACTTTTAGGTGGAGAACCATATGAAAATAAAGAAGGATACTTCATAAAGCCAACACTATTTATAGATGTTGACACAAAAGGAAGATTAATGAAAGAGGAAATTTTTGGTCCTGTTGTTGGAATTGTAAAATATAAAACTCTTGATGAAGCAATAGAGATGTTTAATGATACTGAATATGGATTAACTGGTTCAATATACACTAAAGATAATGAAAAAATTGAAAGAGCAAAAAAAGAAATGCATTGTGGGAATTTATATATAAATAGAAAATGTACTGGAGCACTTGTGGGAGTTCATCCATTTGGAGGCTTTAATATGTCTGGAACAGATTCAAAAGCAGGAGGTCCAGATTATTTACTTCTATTTTTACAAGCAAAATCTGTTGGTCATTATTTAGGCGAATAAAAAATTTTATAATTTGAGGAGTTTTTATGGAAAAAGTTAATTTTGATGAGGTTCAAAAATTAGAAGTTGTTAAAGATTTAGTTGATCAATTAATTGACTTAATGTTAAATTATAGGCAAAGTGGGCACCCCGGTGGTTCAAGGTCAAAAGTTCACATGTTTGTTTCAACTCTTCTTTCAAAACATTTAAGGTATGACATAAGAGATCCTGCAAAACCATTTAATGACAGAATAATTCTTGCTGCGGGTCACACAATTCCTCTTGTTTATGCAACACTTGCAGTTTTTAATGAAGCAATGAGATTAAGATATGAGGAGACTAAAGATCCAAGATATCTTCCAAAAGATAAAAATTCAACACTATATCCAAAAGACCTTTTAACTTTTAGAAGAAGAGGTGGCCTTCCAGGACATGCTGAAATGGGTGGAAAAACTCTTATTTTAAAATTTAATACAGGTCCTTCTGGTCATGGAATTACAGCATCAGTTGGTGAGGCTATTGCACTTAAAAAAATGGGTGCTGAAGGAGTAAAAGTTGTAGTATTTGAAGGTGATGCGGGTTTAACACCAGGCGCTGCACATGAAACAATGAATTCAGCATGGGCTCTTGGACTTGATAATCTATTTTTTCTAATAGATTGGAACAATTTTGGAATTGATGATCATCCACTTTCAGAAACTGTCCCAAATACTCCAAAAGAGTGGTTTGGATGTCATGGATGGAGAGTAGTTGGTACTCTAAATGGAAATGATTTTCCGTCTGTCCTTGAAATCATTGATGAATTATTTGGAAATGTTCAAAAAAATATCCCAAATGTTGCATATTTTAGAACAAAAAAAGGAAGAGATTATTTAAAATATGATAACAAATCACATGGTGCTCCTCACCCAATGAATTCAGAAATATTTTGGCAAACAAAGATTCCTTTTCAAGAAAAATATGGTGTAAAATTCGAAGGATTTATGGAACCACCACCTCCAACATACGAAGAAAGAATGAAACAGTTTGAAAGAAATATTGATGTAGTTATTTCAGTTTTGAGAGAAAATAAAGAAGTCTTTAGATTTGTTGCTGATAGATTAATTGAACTTGCAGAAAAAGTTCCAGATCATATTGATAACTTAAGAATTAATAGAGAAAACAATCCCATTCATGATGAAGCACTTTATGATTTCAAAAATTATCCACCTGAAATTTGGGCAAAACCAGGTGAGAAACAACCAAATAGAGCAGCATTAAGAAAATGGGGTGCATGGATTAATGCGTATACTTATAAAAAATATGGAAGACCACTTTTTATTGCAATGTCAGCAGATTTAACAGAATCAACAAATATTGATGGATTTGGACTTCCTTTTGGTGATTTCAAAGGTCTTGGATGGTATGATAAAGAAAAAAACATTGATGGTGTTCTTCTTCCACAAGAAATTACAGAATTTGTTAATTCTGGAATTTGTGCTGGAATTGCAACAGTTAATATAGCAAAAGATCCTTATAAAGAATTTTTAGGATATTACTCAGCATGTTCAACATATGGTTCATTTGCATATCTCAAATATGGTATGATGAGACTCTTTTCCCAACTTGCCCAAGATTCACCAATAAAAGTTGGTAAGATAATATGGGTTGCAGGTCACTCAGGTCCTGAAACAGCAGATGATTCAAGAACACACTTTGGAATTTTTGCAACAGGAGTTACTAAACTTTTTCCAAAAGGACAAGTTATAAGTTTATACCCATGGGAGTATAATGAAGTACCAGTTTTATTAGGAAGAGCATTAAAAGAAGATGTCCCTATTATTGTTTTACATCTTACAAGACCCCCAATTGAAATTCCAGATAGAGAAAAACTTGAAATTCCAAGTCATTTTGAGGCTGCACATGGTGCTTATATTTTAAGAGATTATGAAAATGGAAAGGAGAAAATGGGAACTGTTATAGTACAAGGTACTAGTCCAGTTAGTGAAATCATTAAGATTCTTCCAAAACTTAAAGAAGAGGGAATTAATGTAAAAATTGTTGTTGCAACTTCATATGAATTATTTATGTTAGAAAGTGAAGAATATAGAAATAGAATTCTTCCAAAAGAAGATTGGGCAAACTCAATGGTGATAACAAATGAATGTTTAAAAAATATGAGTGATTGGATCTTCTCAAAAGTAAATGAGGAATATTCAATGTCCTCTGACTGGGATAATAAGTGGAGAACTGGTGGAACGGTTGAAGATGTTCTTGAAGAGGCTCATCTTACAAAAGAGTACATTTTTGAAGGAATTAAAAAGTTCGCCTTAGATAAAAATAATAGATTAAAAAAGATTAAAGAATATTTTAATATTTAATTTATTAAAACTACTTTAAATAACTAAAGAGGGAGTAAAAATCTCCCTCTTTTTATTTTTATATTTTATTTTATAATTTTTTTAGATATTTTATGAAAAATAAGGAGATCTTCTATGAATAACAAAGATTATTTTGATAAAGTAAGTGAAAAATGGGATGAAATGAGAAAAGAATTTTACTCAGAAAATGTTAGAGAAAAAGTCATTAATCAAATAGATCTTAGAAAAGATATAATTGCCGCTGATATCGGTGCTGGCACTGGTTTTATTACCGAAGGTTTAATTAAACTTGGTATTAAAGTTATTGCAGTTGATAAATCACCAAAAATGATTGAGCAAATGAAAAAGAAATTTAAAGATTGTGAACTAATAGAATACAAAATCGTTACATCTGATACATTACCTATTGAAAATAATTTTATAGATTATGTTTTTGCAAATATGTATCTTCATCATATAGAAAATCCACAAAAAGCAATTAATGAAATGGTTAGAATATTAAAATTAGGTGGTAAATTAATTCTTACAGATCTTGATAAACATAATTTTGAATTTTTGAAAACAGAACAAAATGATTTTTGGTTAGGTTTTGATAGAGAAACAATTAAAAAATGGTTTATTGAATCTGGTTTGATAGATGTTAAAGTAGATTGTATCGGAGAAAATTGTTGTTCGAAATCAACTAATAGTAACAATATAGCTAAAATAAGCATTTTTATAGCCACAGGAATTAAGAAATAAATTACATTTTTTCTTCAAATTGACTTTTAAGTAAACTTAGATTTTTAATATTTTCGATAACTTTGGATAAATTTTCATGAGTCTCTATTATTTCTCTAACATTCCAAAAAGTTAATAATTTTCTAAAATTCTCAGGTAAGGTATTAATTTCATTTTTAATAATTTCAATCTGACTTCGGTTTGTTGCCACGATTAATTTTTGAACAGTAGGATTATTTAAAGCTTTTTGTAAATTTAAAATCAAACTATCTATTGAACCTTTTCTATGAACTTCAAAAACATACGTTACTACACCTAAATTAGCAATCTTTGCTCTCCAAATAACATCAACTCTTGCACCTTTTGAAATAATTTCCTCTGTAAATGTTTCAAATCCTAACCATTCTCCAATTTCTGAAATTTTATCTCTTATTTCATCATGATTAAAATCTTCATCAAAAATTTCTTCTTCTTTATAAATAGATATTTGATATAAGAAATAATCAACTCCAAGCAAATCTAATTCAGGGAATTTTAATTCTTTTAATTCATTAAGAATTTCTTTGTATGTTTTTATTATCTCTATGTACTCTTTACCTGTTATAAAATATTTATTTATAGGCAAGTGCTCAACCTTCAATTTCTTTAACGCATTTCTTGCCTTATCGTTCCAGATTACATAATTTTGTGGATCAAATATACATAATATTTCTGTAATTGATGCAGTGCCTAAATATTTAATTTCTTTTCTAAATTTGTCAAATCTTATTTCAATATTTTTATCACCATATAATAACTCATATAATTCATTTTTCAATTTTGATAAACCATTGGCTTCAATGATTGTTTTAATCTTATAATCTTTATTCCCCAAAATTTCTGTTGTCCATAAATTAGAAATTATTTGACCAATTTCAAATTCATCAAGATTTTTAATTACATCTTTTTTTAAATATTGTGCTATTTTATCTCTATCCTTTTTTCTTGCTTCTAATTCCTTTGAAAGATCCTTTTTATAATTTTTTATTTTATTATAAAAATCTCTAATTAAATTTCTTGTTTCAGAACTTATCATTAAAATAATTTATAAAATAATTTAATTATGTAAATTTTTTTTCACTTCTATTTTTATTTTATTAATTACCTTAAATACTTTTTCAGGGGTGAATGGAAGAGAGTTAAGTTTTATTCCAGTTGCATCTAAAAATGCGTTTCTTATTGCTGGTGCAGGTCCATTAATGTTTATTTCTGCAACAGATTTTAATCCAAATGGTCCTGTTGGTTCATATGTTTCAATAAATTTAACTATAATCTCTGGAATATCAAGAGCAGTTAAAACTTTATAATCGAGAAAATTTGGATTAAGAGGAACTCCTCTATTAGAATAAATTAACTCTTCTGTTAAAGCATAACCCAACCCCTGAACAATTGAACCAATTACTTGACCCTTTGCAAGATTTGGATGAACTACAGTTCCAATATCATTAATTGCGACATATTTAATTGGAATTATTTTCCCTGTTTCAAGATCAACATCAATTAAAACAAAATGTGCTGCAAAAGGAGGTGGTGATTTTGGAGAAACAAAGGATGCTGTTACTTCAATTTGTTCCTGTTCAAAACTATAAAAACTTTTCTCACCAATTTCTCTTAGTGATATTCTTTTTTGAGTTAATTGTGAAATTACAAAATCATCTTCAATTTTCAGATCTTCTGGATACTCTTCTAAAATTTTTGCTGCATATTCAAGAATTTTTTCTTTAATTAACTTTCCTGCTTTTTGAACTGCACCACCAGAGACATAAGTTGTGCTTGAAGCATATGCACCAGTGTCAAAAGGAGTGAAATCTGTGTCAGATGAATAAACTTTAACCTTATCATAAGAAACTCCTATCTCCTCTGCTAAAATTTGAGCAAGAACAGTATCAGATCCAGTTCCAATATCTGTTGCACCAACAAAAAGATGAAATGTTCCATCATCATTGAGTTTTACTCTTGCACTTGCCATATCAATAAGAGGAATACCAGATCCTTGCATCATAATTGCCATTCCAACTCCTCTAACAAAACTTCCATTTCTAACCCTTTTTCCTCTCCACCTTTCCCATTCGATTATCTTCTTTCCTAAATCAATACATTCACTGAGTGCAGAACTTTCAATATATTGAACTACACCCTCTCTTCCTTCACCAAGTTTTTCAAAAACAGGAGATGTTTCTCCTTCTTTTATATGATTTATCTTTCTAAGTTCAATTGGATCAATCCCTATTAATTCTGCAAGATCATCCATTGCACTTTCAAGAGCAAAATATCCATTTGTTGCACCATAACCCCTAAAGGCTCCAGATACAGGTAAATTTGTATAAACCGCATCTCCTATAAATGAAACACTTTCTGCTTTGTTATATAATGGTAAAGTTTTACTTCCAGAATTAAATAAAACAGTTGGTCCATGTGTTCCATATCCACCATTATTCAATAACACCTTCATTTGAATTGCATTTAATTTTCCTGATTTATCTGCACCTAAACTTATCCAAATTTTTGAAGGATGTCTCAATCTTGAAGCAATAAACTCCTCTTTCCTTGTATACTCTATTCTTACTGGTCTTTTTGTCCTTATTGTCATCAAAGCACAAACATCCTCTAAGACCATCTCTTGTTTTACACCAAACCCCCCACCCACTCTTGGTTTTATAACTCTAATCTTATTCATTGGAAATTCAAGAATTCTTGAAAGTATTCTTCTTATATGAAATGGAACTTGTGTACTTGTTCTAACAACAAGATTTCCATATTCATCAAAATATGTAATTGCAATATGTGTCTCAATAGGAGTATGTTGAACAGGCTGAGTTATAAAAAACTCTTTCTCAATTTTGTAATAAGATTTGCTAAAATCTTTTTCAAAATCTCCAATATTTAATTCAACATGAGAAATTATGTTTCTTTTTTTATCATAAATTCCAGTTGTCTCTTCCTCATCATGAATTATAACTTCTCCTTTCATTGCTTCTTCTGGATCAAGAACATAAGGAAGTTCTTTATAAGTTACTTTTATTTTTGAAATTGCCTCTTCTGCAATTTCAATAGATTCTGCACATACAGCACAAACTCTATCTCCAACATATCTAACTTTTTTATCAAACATAAAGTGATCATATGGAGATGGTTCTGGATATCCTTGACCAGCAGTTGTGTGTGGTATTCTTGGAGTATTTTTATAAGATAAGATAAGTTTTACTCCAGGAATCTTAAGTGCTTCACTCTCATCAATCTCAACAATTTCTGCATGAGGATATGGACTTAATAAAAATTTACCATAAAGCATATTTGGTAAAAAAATATCATCAGTAAAAAGTGGATTTCCTACAGCAAGTGGTAATCCATCATATTTTTCAACATTTTTTCCAATTACTTTTTTCTCTATAAAAATTTCTTCTTTTACTGTTTTGCTCATTTTTTCTCTCCTTTCATAATTTCAATTAATTTCTTAGTTGCATCTATTTGTTGTACATAACCTGTACATCTACAGATATGACTGGAGAGAGCTATCTTTATATCTTCTTCTGTTGGATTTGAAACTTTATCTAATAAATTCTTTACAGAAATTATAATTCCAGGTATACAATAACCACATTGAATTGCACCCTCCTCAACAAAAATTTTCTGAATTATATTTGGATTATCATAATCTCCTATTCCCTTAACAGTTATAACATTTTTTCCATTTATTTTACCTGCAAGATAAGTACAAGAAGGCACTGGTTCTCCATCAATAAGAACTGTACAAGCACCACATTCTCCTGTTTTACAATTATTTCCTTTAACCTCAGTATGATGGTTTCTTCTTAAAAGTTCAAAAAGAGTCTCTCCAGGATAAGCATCAAAAGCAACGTCTTCACCATTAAGAATAAATTTCACTAACATATTTCCTCCTTTATTTTTTCCAAATTTCTTTTTGTTAACACTTTTGAAAGATGCATTCTATACTCTTTTGATGCTCTTAAATCATCAAAAAGTGGAACATCTATAAACTCTTTTACATAATTAATATTTTCATCATCAAGTTTCTTATTTATTAAATATTCTTCTATTTTCTTAAGGTGAACAGGAAAATTTGGTCTACCACCTAATAAAATATTGGCTTCTTGAATAACTCCATCACTAATTTTTAATAAAACACCTTCATTTAAAAGAGGTATATCTGCACTAGTTCTTGTAAATCTTATATAAGAAAAGAAATAATTTGAATTAAAATTTGGAAATTCAATTTCAACAATAATAAATTTTTTATTTTCTTTTTTAAAATCAATAAACTCTTCAAGAGAAATTGTTTTATACGCTCCATAATAAATCTTAATTTTTGATTTCAATGTTATAAAAATAGTTAAAATATCAGACCATCCATATCCTCTTGCAATTGTTCCACCAACTGTCATTATGTTTCTTAAAATTGGAGTTGCTACTTTTGAAATTGAATTTATAAATGAACCTCTTAAAAAATTTTTAAGTTCTCCACATCTTTCAATTGATCCAATTGTTGTGGTTGCACCAATTTTTATTGATGAATCCTCTATTTTAATATAATTAAGAGGTATTTTTTCTAAGAAAATGAGACATTCAATATCACTCCTATCTCTCCAAACAATGTCAAGTCCTCCTCCAACAATTTCTCCTTTCAAGTCATATTTTTTAATTAATTCATAAGCCTCTTCTATACTTTCTGGATAAAACCATTCCCTTACATTTTTAAGCATTATATCCTCCTCTCTTTAAATATTTATTTAATAAATCCTTTTTTGGAATATAAATTCCAATTTTTGTTGTTGAAAGGGATGCAACTAAATTCGAAAAGAAGAGAGACTTTTTAAAATCAAAACCATTTAAGTAAGAAAAAATAAAAGCTGCATTAAAAACATCACCTGCGCCTGTTGTATCTATGCTTCTTACTTTAAAAGAAGGTTCAAAAATTTCACCATTTTTAAAAATTATCTTTGCACCTCTCTCTCCCATTTTTACAATAAATATCTTTCCTTCACTAATTGCTTTGTTAAAATTCTCTTTTTTTATTATACTCAATTCATACTCATTTGTGAAAATAAAATGCGAGATATCAAAAATTTTAAAGGCATAATCTTTAAAATATTTTATATCCTTTCCAATTCTATAGTTTATATCAAAAAATATTTTTATTTTTTCTTTTGTTGAATTAAGAAAATTAAATGTCCTTTCATTTAAATTTTTTTCTGTTAATAATCCACCTGAAATATAAATAACCGAAAATTTATCTAAATTAATTAAATCAATTTTATTAAAATCTGTATCAACATAACTTGCATTTTTTAAATTTGCAAATGATATTCTTTCGCCATTTTTATTTAAAACAATAACTATACTCGCTGTATTTTTATTTGAAAATGTTATTAAATCAGTCTTAACACTATTCTCTATTAAATAATCAAAAATAATCTTTCCAAATAAATCTCTGCTTAAAGAAGATAAATAATAAGTTTTTATTCCAAGTTTACTTAATGCAACAGAAAAATTAACACCTGTTCCAGCAGGAACTATTTTTAACTCTTTAACATGGGAGTTTTCATCATATTCAAATTTAAAACTTACCTTTTTAATTTTTATTCTTATATCTATACAATTATCTCCCAAAACAAGAACATTCTTTTCTTTTTCCATTTTCTCCTCTATAAAAATTATATGATATAATTTAAACATGAAAAAATTGATATTGATAATAATATCAATAGTTATAACTCTTCCTCTTATTTCATGCGCAATTGGAAAAGAAGAACTCGTTTCTGTTCCATCTCTTGTTGGTCTTAAATTAAGAGACGCAGAAAAAATTGCTGAAGAAAAAGGATTACTTGTAAAAGTTGTTAAATCTGATTTTGCCAAAGATTATCCAATAGATTATATTATTTCCCAAGATCCTGGACCATATGTATTAGTTAAAAAGGGTAGAATTATAAATGTTGTCATAAGTAGTGGACCTCCAAAAGTTCTTGTTCCAGATTTTATTGGAATGAACTTCAAAGATGCTCAGGAATTGATTTATCAAAATAAGTTACAACTTGGAAACATTGAAGAAATTTCTGTTCCAAATGTTGAGGTTGGAATCATTCTTGATCAATCACCTTCACCAAAAACATATGTTGAAGAAGGAACAAGAATTGATTTAAAAATTTCAAAAGGAACTTTATACCAAATACCTTCTTTAATTGGTTTATCAATTGAAGAAGCAAAGAGTGTAATTGTAACAAGTGGATTTAGTGTTGGAAAAATAATAAAAAAGAGTAATCCTGCATATCCATCAAATGTAATTTGGGATCAAGATCCCGCACCATTAACTTATGGTAGTAAAGATACAATTATTGATCTATATGTTAATCCATGAAAATTGCTCCTTCTATTCTTGCAGCAAATTTTAAAAACCTTGAAGAAGAGATAAAATTAATTGAAGAATTTGGAGATATTGTACATCTTGATATAATGGATGGACATTTTGTTCCAAACATATCTTTTGGTTTTCCAATTGTAAAAACAGTAAGAGAATTAACAAAATTACCTCTTGATGCTCATCTTATGATTGAAAAACCAGAAAATTATATTGATAAATTCATAGAATTTGGAGTAAATATGATTTCTGTTCATATAGAAAATAATTATCATATAAATAGAATAATAAATAATATTAAAAATAAAGGAGTTCTTGCAGGGGTTGCAATAAATCCAGGGACTTCAATCTTTTCTCTTGATTCAATTTTAAAAGATATTGATTTTTTATTAATTATGACTGTTAATCCTGGATTTTCTGGACAAAAATTTATTGAAAGTTCTATTGAAAAAATTAAAAAAATTGTTAACATAAAAAATGAAATGGGCTTAAGTTTCCAAATAGAAGTTGATGGTGGATTAAATTATGAGATTGCTTTAAAATTAAAAGAGATAGGCGTTGATATTGTAGTTTTTGGAGATTATTTTTTTAAAAATAAAAAGGAAAATTTATATATTTTAAGGAATTTGATATGAAAAACGAAAAATTAATTATTGATCTGCCAAAAGAGTTGGCAGATGCAATCGAAAAGAAAGCAAAAAGAGAGAAAAAGAAAAAAGAAGATCTTATAAAAGAATTAATAGCATTTTACCTTGCACTTGAAGATAGGAAAACAAGAATAAAAAAAGAAATGATAAAAGGATACAAAGAATCTTCTGAAACAAGTTTATTTTTTTCAAGAGAGTTTTTTGAGATAGAGCAAGAGTTATTTAGAGATATACTTAAACATATTAAATAATGAAAAGAGAGCAAATAAGAAGAGGAGAGATCTATCTTGTTGATCTCTCATCTTCTACTGGCTCAGAACAAAGTGGTTTGAGACCAGTTTTAATAATTCAAAATGATATTGGAAATAAATATTCTCCAACGGTTATTGTAGCAGCAATTACATCTAAAGAAATTGAAGAAGCATATCCAATTGTGATAAAAGTTAATGAAAAAGAAGGTGGACTAGATAAACCAAGTTATATTCTTTTAAATCAAATAAGAACAATTGATAAAAAAAGATTAAGAAAAAGATTGGGAAAACTAAAAAAAGAGACAATGGAGAAGGTTGATATTGCACTAAAAATTTCGTTAGGGTTGATAAAAATTTAATTTCATGATATTTATTAATATATAATTTTTATGATTTATGTTTTTGGAAGTATTAATTTTGATTTGACTATTTTTGTAGATAGATTTCCTGAAATTGGAGAAACAATAAAAGGTGATTCAATTTTTCTAACTTTAGGGGGAAAGGGTGCAAACCAAGCAATTTCAGTTAAAAAATTAAATGGAGATGTTTTATTTATTGGAAAATTGGGCGATGACTATTTTGGAAAATATTTACTAAACACATTAAACTTTTTTGGATTAAAATATGAAATAAAAATTGAAAAAGGAGTAAATTCTGGAATCGCAATTATAAATGTTGATAAAAATGGAAAAAATAAAATTGTAATTTATGAAGGAGCAAATGGAAAGGTGGGAGATGATGAGTTAATTTTACTTAAAGATAAAATAAAAAAAGATGATATTTTACTTCTTCAAGGTGAAATTCCTATAAAAACAATACATATGAGTGCAAAAATTGCAAAAGAAAATGGAACAATAGTAATTTTTGATCCTGCTCCTGCAAAGAAAGATTTTCTAGAAATAATTCCATATGTTGATTATTTAACTCCAAATGAGAGTGAGCTTGAGATTTTAACTGAAAACATTAACAATTTTGAAGATAAAATTGAATTTTTATTGAGCAAAGGGGTAAATTCAATAATTGCAAAACTTGGAGAAAGGGGTTGTTATTACAAAGATAAAAGTGGATTAGAATATAAAGTTCCTGCATATAAAGTCAATGCAATTGATACAACTGCAGCAGGAGATATTTTTAATGGTGCATTTGCAGTAGCAATTCAAAAAAATTGTGATATTTTTTACTCCTTAAAATTTGCAAATGCAGCAGCAGCAATTTCTGTTACAAGAAAAGGGGCAAGTGTATCTTGTCCTGAATATAATGAAGTAATTAAGTTTATGGAGGAGTATGATGAGAAAAGTAATAATTGATACTGATGCTGGAATTGATGATGCTATAGCAATTATGATTGCTTTATCTTTTGAAGAAAATTTAGTGATAAAAGGAATCACAACTGTTTCTGGGAATACATATGTTGATCAAGTAACAAAAAATGTTTTAAGAATTCTTGACTATTTTGGAAGAGACAATATTAAAGTTTATAAAGGAGCAAGCAAACCACTTTTGCACAAATTTGAAAGAGGTGCAAAAGTTCATGGAAATGATGGTCTTGGTGATATTGATCTTGAGTATTCTTTAAGAAAAGAGGAAGAAATTTCAGCACCTTATGCTATTTATAAAATTGCAAAAGAAGAAGGTAAAATTGATTTAATTACTCTAGGTCCACTAACAAATCTTTCTATTGCATTAAATCTTTATCCAGATTTAAAAAATTATATAAATTGCATTTACTCAATGGGTGGTGCAATTGAAAGAGGAAATATAACTCGCTTTGCTGAATTCAATTTCTATTTTGATCCAGAAGCAGTTCAAAGTGTAATTGAATCAAAAGTTAAGATGACAATTGTTCCATGGGATCCTATAATTAAAAATGTCTTTTTCGAAGAAGAACTCAAAAGAGTTATTGATGAAAAAAGTTATGCTGGTAAATTATTTTTTCAATTAATAAATTATCCAATTTCTTATTTTGAAAGACATATAGGCATAAGAGGTGTATCTCTTCCAGATCCAATTTCAATCTCTTGTTACATTGATGAGAGTGTTATTAAACAAAAAAGAAAAACAAACCTCCAAATGGAACTTAATAATACTGCTTTAAGAGGGGCATCAATTCTTTTAGAAGGAGAAGATTTAGAAGTTGTTTTGGATTTTGACAGAGAAAAATTCTTAAAGATTTTGGGGAAGATTAATTCTTTAAAAAGGAGGTGAGAGACTTTAAAAAATTTATGTTTTTTAAAAACAATTTTTAGGAGGTAGTTATGAAAAAATTAATAGCGATTATTTTAGTTAGTGCTTTAATTTTCAGTGTCATTACACTATCTGGTTGTAAGAAAAAAGAGGAAAAACCACCAGAGAAAAAATTAAAAGTTGTTCTTTACATTAACGGAACTCTTGGAGATAAATCATTCTTTGATTCTGCAAATAGAGGAATTGAGATGGCAATTAAAGAACTTGGAATTGAAGGTAAAACAATTGAGGGTGGATATGATCCAGCAAGATGGGAACCAGATATTGAACAACTTTGTCAGGGTGATTGGGATATAATAATTGCTGGAACTTGGCAACTTCAAGAGATTCTTGAAAAATTGGCACCAAAATATCCAAATAAAAGATTTTTCACTTATGATACATCAGTTGATTATTCAAAAGGAAATCTTGGTAATGTTTATTCAATACTTTATAAACAAAATGAAGCATCATTTTTAGTTGGTGCTCTTGCTGCTCTTATTACAACATCAAATATGCCACTTGCAAATCCTCAAAAAATAATTGGATTTTTAGGTGGAATGGATATTCCAGTTATAAATGATTTTAAAGTTGGATACATTCAAGGCGCAAAATATATTGATCCTGAAATCCAAGTTCTTGTTTCATATGCTGGTTCATTTTCAGATCCAGCAAAAGGAAAGGAGTTAGTGCTTGCACAATACAATCAAGGTGCAGATATTGCATTTAATGTTGCAGGTGAAACTGGTTTAGGTCTTCTTGATGCTGCAAAAGAGATGAAAAAATACGCTATTGGCGTTGATTCAGATCAATATCTTATGATTAAAGATAGTGATCCAGAGAAAGCATCATATATTGTAACTTCAATGATGAAAAATGTTGATTTATCAATTTATAGAGGAATAAAATTACACCTTGAAGGAAAATGTCCATATGGTCAAGCAGAAGCACTTGGTCTTAAAGAAGGTGGAGTTGGTGTTGCTGATAATGAAAATTATAGAAAACTTGTTCCAGAAGAGTTTAGAAATAAAATAAAAGAACTTGAACAGAAAATAATTAAAGGTGAAATCGTTGTAGATACAGCATTTGGAAAGTAAAAAATTAAATTTAAGGGGAGGCAAATATGCCTCCCCTTCTTAAATTTGGAGGTTAAATGGCAACAATTCTTTCAGTTAGAAATATAGTAAAGGTTTATCCAAATGGAGTTGTTGCAAATAAAGGAGTTTCACTTGATATAGAAGAAGGAACAATTCATGCAATAGTTGGTGAAAATGGCGCTGGAAAAACAACTTTAATGAAAATAATTTTTGGAATTGAGGAGCCACAAGAAGGTAAAATTTTATACAAAGGTAAAGAGATCAAAATAAAAAATCCATATGATGCAATTAAAATTGGTATTGGAATGGTTCATCAACATTTTATGTTAGCACCTGACCTTACTGTTTATGAAAATTTACTTTTAGGAATAGAACCAAGAAAAGGATTGTTTCTTGATTCCAAAAAGGCAATCGAAACAACCAAAAAAGCATCAGAAGAATTTGGTCTGCCTGTTCCTTTTGATAAAAAAATAAAAGATCTTCCAATTGGTTTAAGACAAAGAGTTGAAATTTTAAAGGCTCTAATAAGAAATGCAGAACTTCTGATTTTAGATGAACCAACATCAGTTTTAACTCCCCAAGAGACAGAAGTTTTATTTGCAACTTTAAGAAACTTAAAAAAATCAGGAAAAACAATTATTTTCATATCTCATAAATTAAAAGAAGTTTTAGAAATTGCAGATAAAATTACAGTTATGAGAGATGGTAAAATAGTTGCTACAAAAGATGCAAAAGATATGACTGAACATGAAATTGCTTATCTTATGGTTGGGAGAGAAATCTCTTTTGAAAGAATTCCTCCATGCGAAAAAGAAGGTGAGGTAATTTTTGAAGTAAAAGATATAACTTATATAAATGAAGAAAATATAAAAGTTTTAAATGGTATTTCATTTCAGTTAAAAACTCATGAAATTTTAGGTCTTGCTGGAATTGAAGGAAATGGTCAAACAGAACTTGTTGAGATTTTAACAGGGTTAAGAAGACCAACTTCTGGTAAAATTTTTCATAAAGGTAAAGATATAACAAATTTAATTCCAAGGAAAATTAGAGAAAGCGGAATCTCTCATATTCCTGAAGATAGAATGAGAGATGGAGTTGCAGATAAAGCAACAATTGAAGAAAATGTTATTGTTGATAGATATTATAAAAATCTCTTTTCTGGAAGAGTTTTATTAAAAGAAAAGGAGATTGAAAATTATACAAATGAACTTATAAAAAAATTCAATATAGTAACTATTTCATCAAAAAATCCTGTTAATTCTTTATCTGGTGGAAACATACAAAAAGTTGTTGTTGCAAGAGAACTTTCTTCAAATCCAACAGTTATAATTGCAGATCAACCAACCAGAGGAATTGATGTTGGTTCAGAAGAGTTAGTGCATAATCTTCTTAAAGAGGCAAGGGATAATGGTGCTGCAATTTTTCTTGTATCTGCAGATTTAGATGAAATACTTAAACTTTCAACAAGAATTTTAGTAATTTACAATGGTGAAATTGTAAAAGAATTCAAAAATTATGAAGGATTAACTGGTAAAGATCTTGGTCCATATATGCTTGGTATAAAAAGGGAGTAAAGCATGGAGAGATTTATTCTTAAGTATTTTAATCTTATAAGAACAATAATTGCATTTTTGATTGGAGCATTTATCTGTGTTTTAATAATATTTATTTATAGCAAAGACCCATCAAACGGTTTAAGATATTTCTTTTTAGGTCCTTTTAGTTCAATTGGTAGATTAGGAAATGTTATTGAGATGGCATCACCCATAATCTTATGCGGACTTGCAATTGCAATTCCATTTCAAGCAGAACAATTTAATATAGGTGCAGAAGGTGCTCTCTTTATTTCTGCAGCAGTTGCAACTGGTTTTGGTGTCTCAACAAATTTTCCCAAATTTATACATATTCCTTTAATGCTTTTAGTTGCAGGAGGAGTTGGTGCTTTTTGGGGTTTTATTCCTGGAATTCTTAAAGCAAAATGGAAAGCAAGTGAACTTGTTATAACTCTTATGATGAATTATGTTGCTCTTTATCTCAGTTTATATATAATAAATTTTCATTTTAGAGATAAAAAGGCTGGATTTCTTGTTTCATATCAACTTCCAAAAACTGCATGGTTTGATCAATTTATAAAAAATACAAGAATTCATTATGGAGTTTTATTAACAATAGTTTTTATAATTCTTGTTTATATACTTTTATATAAAACAAAACTTGGTTATGAAATTAGAATGACTGGTTTTAACATAAATTTTGCAAAATATGGAGGAATTAATACATTTAAGATAATTTTAATAACTCAAATTATTGGTGGTTTTATTGCTGGAATTGCTGGAATAAGTGAAGTTATGGGAATTCATAGAAGATTTAACTGGCAAGGAACACCAGGATATGGTTGGGATGGAGTTGTCGTTGCAATTATTGGAAGAAATCATCCTATATTAATTGCATTTGCGTCAATTTTTATTGCATATTTAAGGGTGAGTGGTCAAGTTTTAAATTTACTTACTGATATTCCAGCAGAAATAGTTACTGTTCTTGAATCTATAATTATTCTTCTTATAACAGCAGAAGCATTTTTAACTCAATGGAAGTATAGAATAACAGTAAGAGAGGCAGAAAAGAGGGAGGTAAAAATTGAGTCCGCTTCTTAAAAGTATATTAAGTCCATCATTTGGTTTTGCAATTTTAAGAGTTATGACTCCAATTCTATTTGCAGCAATTGGTGTTGCAATAACTGCCCTTTCTGGTGCAATTAATATTTCAATGGAAGGAACAATGCTTATTGCCGCATTCTTTGGAGTAATTGTAAGTGCTTTTACTCAAAATCTTCTCCTTTCATTTATAGCAGGTGTTCTTGCTGGAATTGGCCTTGCATGTATTCTTGCATATTTTCACCTTAAACTAAAAGCAGACATTATTCTTGCTGCAATTGCTTTAAATATGTTTTCTTCTGGTATTACTATATTTCTTCTTTATATTTTTGCAAAAGATAAAGGAACTTCAAGTTCACTTAAAAGTTTAGTTTTTCCATCTATCCAAATTCCCATAATAAAAGATATTCCAATATTAGGACAAATTTTTAGTGGTCATAATATTCTTACATATCTTGCTTTGATCTCAGTTATAATCTTTTACATTATAACTTTTAAAACTCCTCTTGGATTAAGAATTAGAGCAGTTGGACAAAATCCTGATGCTGCAAGTTCAGTTGGTGTTAATGTAAATAAAATTAGGTTTTATGCACTTGTTTTATCTGGAATCTTTGGAGCACTTGGAGGTCTCTATCTTTCAATGGGATATGTTAGTTGGTTTGCGAGAGATATGACTGCTGGAAGAGGTTTTATTGCAATAGCAGCATCAAATTTAGGAGCCCATTTACCTTTTGGTGTTTTTCTTGCTTCTCTTCTTTTTGGTATTTTAAACACAATTGCAATTTATCTTGCATCTCTTCAAATTCCATCTGAATTTATTCAAATGATTCCTTATATTGCAACAGTAATTACATTAACGATATATTCAATTCAGGCAGCAAGAAAAAGAAAGGAGAGATAATGAAAAAAATAATTCTTGATTGCGATCCAGGACATGATGACATGATAGCAATTATGCTTGCTTCATCAAGAAAAGAAATTGAAATTATTGGTATAACAACAGTTGCAGGAAATCAAACTGGAGATAAAACTTTTCAAAATGCTTTAAAAACATTAACATTAATTAACAGAAAAGATATAAAAGTTGCAAAAGGTTTTGATAAACCAATTTTAAGAGAACTTATAACTGCACCAAAAATTCATGGCATTTCAGGTCTTGATGGAGCAAATTTACCAGAACCTGAAATAGAACCTCTTAAAATTCATGCAGTTGATTTTATAATTGATACTCTTTTAAATTCAAATGAAAAAATTTATATTGTTCCAACCGGACCTTTAACAAATATTGCGATTTCCTTAATAAAAGAGCCAAAAATAAAAGAAAAAATTGAAAAAATAGTTTTAATGGGAGGTGCAATTTTTGATTCAAACATAACTCCTGCAGCAGAATTTAATATTTATGTTGATCCAGAAGCTGCAAAAATTGTTTTTAATTCAGGTATTCCGATAGTTATGGTTGGTCTTGATGTAACAAACAAAGCACTATTAACTTTTGATGATATAGAGAAAATAGAGAAAATGAATGGAAAAATTTCAAGTGTTGTTGGTCCGCTTTTAAGATTTTTCGCAAATGCAAATAAAGAGTTTTTTGGATTTAATGGTGCTCCAATTCATGATGCATTAACAATTTCTTATCTTATAGATGAGACAACTCTTACACTAAAAGAGTATTTTGTCGATATTGAAATTCAAGGAGAATTAACAAGAGGAAGAACTATAGTTGATGTATATGGAGTTTTAAAGAGAAAACCAAATGCATTTGTTGCAATAGATTTAGATTTAATTAAGTTTAAAAATATGATTTTTGAGATGATTGAGTTTTTAGATAAAAGTTAAAATTTGGAGGAATAAATGTTAATTAAAAATACAACAATAATAGATTTTAAAGATTTAAAAATAGAAAAAAATAAAGATATTTTAATTGATGGAAATAAAATTAAAAAAATTGGTGAAAATTTAGAAGGAGATGAAATTATTGATGGAAGTAACTTTTATACTCTGCCTGGTCTTGTAAATTGTCATTCACATGTTGCAATGACTTTAATAAGAGGATCTGCAGAGGATGTAAATTCAACAGATTGGTTTAATAAATACATTTGGATTTATGAAAAAAATTTAAGACCCCATTTTGTGTATTTTGGAACTCTTCTTGGTGCTGCAGAAATGCTTTTATCAGGAGTAACAACTGTTTTTGATCATTACTTTTATATGGATGAAGCGTATAAAGCATATGAAGAGGCTGGAATTAGAGCAGACCTTGCATGGGCTCTTTTTGGTGTTGGAGAAAATGAAGAAGAAAATTTTAAAAAGGCAATGGATTTCATTGAAAAATATAATGGGTTATCAGATAGATTAACAATTTCTCTTGGGCCACATTCTCCATATGTTTGCCCAGAAGATTTTTTAAAAAAGTTTTCAATGCTTTCTAAAGTTTATGAATTAAAAATTCATATTCATGCATCAGAAATGGAGTGGCAAGTTGAAAAAAGTATAAAAGAAAAGGGAAAAACGCCAATAAAACATCTTTATGATATTGGTCTTATTAAGGAAAATACTCTCATTGCACATGCATATAGGGCAAGAGATGAAGATTTAAAAATTATAAAAGACACGAATGCATTTATAGCACATGCACCTAAAACATTTATGAAATTTGGAGATCTTTCAGACATTTTATTTAGAATTCTAAAAGAGAAAGTAAGATGTGGTTTTGCAACCGATGGGGTTGTTTCTAATAACACTCTTTCTATTTTTGAAGCAGGAAGGTTAGCAGCACTAAATGCTAAAATTTCAAAATCTAATCCAGAAATCGCAAGAATAGAAGAATTAATGCCACTTTTCTCTTCAGGTGGCTCTCTTTTAACTCATTTAAAAATTGGAGAAATAAAAGAAGATTATGTTGCAGATTTAATTCTTATTAACAAAAATTCTCCCTCATTAAATCCAGAAATAAACATTTTTGCAAATCTTCTCTATTCAATATCTGAGAGAGACATTGATACTGTAATAGTTGATGGTAAAGTTGTTGTTAAAAATGGAAAATTATTAACAATTGATATTCCATACTTAATCAAAGAAATAAATAAAATAAAAGATATTATGCTTATTAGAAGTGATAAACCTATGCAAAAATTTGGAGAGTGAATTTTATGAGTGAAGCACATATTAAATGTGAAAAAGAAGATATATCAGAAAAAATTATTCTAGTCGGAAATCCAGATAGAGCAAAAAGAATAAATTTTGAATTTTTTAGTAATGGAAAACTTGTTAATGAATATAGATCACTTTTAGTTTATACTGGATTTTATAAAGATGATAGAATAACAGTTGCAACAACTGGAATGGGTTCTCCATCTGCTGCAATTGTTCTTGAAGAATTAATTAAACTTGGAGGAAAAATTTTTATTAGAGTTGGAAGTGCTGGTGGATTAAATCCAAAGATTCAAACTGGAGATATTGTTATTGCAACAAGTTCAATTAGAGATGATGGAACTTCAATTAAATATTTACCTCTTGGATTTCCAGCAGTTCCAGATTTTGATTTAACATCAATTTTAATTAAAAAGGCGAAAGAGAATTTTGATAGAATTTTTTATGGAATAGTACTCTCATCAGATGGTTTTTATGAAGGTTATGATAAAGAGATAATAAAAAAATATGTTGAATCAAATGTTCAAGCAGTTGAAATGGAAAGTGGAGTTGTCTTTATTGTTTCACAAAGGAGAAGAGTTAAGGCTGGCGCAATTTTTGTTATTGATGGAAATATTACTCTTGGTAAGATGAAAGAGAAGGGCAAAGAAAAAGAATTTAGTATGGGTGAATATATTGCGTCAAAAATTGCACTCGAAACACTTTCAGAATATAAAGTTATTTGGAAATAAATGAAATGTTTGACATAAGGAGTTATAAAAATGAAGATTTTAGAGAAAAAACGAAAAATAACAGGGTCTATATTTAACAAGAATTATGTTTAGAAAGTATCAATGTTTAAGAGTTATAGATGCCTCTATTATTATCAAAAATAGTCTAATATTTTTTAAAACATAAAATTTTTCTTTAATATTCATTATTCATCATATTGATTTATTTACTCTTTTGGATATTAAAAGCAAGAATTAAAGAATTAGTTTTAATTTATAAAAAATATAGGGAAAGGGTTTAGAGCAAATAATATAAGAAAATTGTAAAATAAAACAAAAGGATTCCTTTTTAGTATGAAAAATGTCTGATTCAGCGTGATGAAAGAAGATAGTAAAAAAGATAAAAATGAGGATACAAATTTATATTCTGATAATTTTATTAAAAAGTGCTTTGAATTCTATTGATTATGACTGATAGGGCTTGACATACAAATTCGATTGGATTATTATTAAGTCCAAAGTTTTAGGTATAGTAAGTTATTTCTCAAAAAGGAGGTAATAAATGTTATTACAAAATCAAGATATAAATTTGATCACAATTTGTTCAAATATGAATTTAATCACTATTTATAAACCAAAATGTCTTCAATCTTTTGCTTTTTTACAAAATAAATATAAGTTTGTCAAAAAATTACTACAATTTAAAGGAGGAATCAATGAACCAATCTCAAAATAAACATAAAAATCACCACAATATGCATATGACTCATAAATACATACACTCCAAAACAGATACCCCAAAAAATCATTCAATAAGACATACAGATCACACAGGACACGAGCAGATGTTCCGTAAACGTTTCTGGATATGTTTAGTTCTTAGTGTACCAGTTGTAATTTTCAGTCCTATACCCCAACGCTTATTAGGCTTTAAAATACCAACCTTCCCATGGAGTGAGTGGATTCCTTTCTTATTTTCACTTGTCATTTTCAGTTATGGTGGTATACCTTTCCTTCAAATGTCCATACCTGAATTACGACATCGCAGACCAGGTATGATGACACTGATTTCTTTAGCAATCTCCATTGCTTTTGTTTATAGTATTCTGGCACAAATTACCAATCTTGGAGAGGGATTCTTTTGGGAACTAGTTACATTAATTGATGTAATGCTTCTTGGTCACTGGCTTGAAATGCGTTCTGTACGTCAAGCCTCTGGTGCTTTAAACGAACTTGCTAAATTAATGCCAGATACTGCTGAACGTATTTTACCAGATGGAAGTGTTGAAATTGTTTCTACTTCTGCTTTACACATCGGAGATCTTGTATTGGTACGCCCAGGCACAAGCATACCTGCTGATGGCGAAGTAGTTGATGGTGAGTCAAATGTTAATGAAGCGATGATCACTGGGGAATCTCGTCCTGTTAGTAAATTACCTGGATCAAAAGTTATTGCTGGAACAATTAATGGAGATGGTAGTTTGCGTATTCGCGTTACCGCTATTGGTGATCAAACTGCACTAGCAGGTATTATGCGTCTTGTAAAACAAGCGCAAATGTCTAAGTCTCCAACTCAAGTGCTCGCTGATCGTGCAGCAGGTTGGCTATTTTACATTGCCTTGATTGTAGCTGCTATTACTGCCATTGGATGGACCATAACTGTTGGTTTCAATGTTGAAGTTCTTATGCGTGTTGTTACAGTATTGGTTATTGCTTGTCCACACGCACTTGGTTTGGCTGTTCCATTGGTTGTTGCTATAACAACAGCACTTGGAGCTAAAAATGGAATTTTAGTTCGTGATCGATTGGCATTAGAAACCGCTCGTGATATAGATATAGTAGTTTTTGACAAAACTGGAACTCTAACCGAAGGTAAATTTGGTGTGGTAGGCATTGCAGTAAATAAGGGCTGGAATGAAAATGATGCATTAGCCCTTGCTGCAGCTATTGAAGGTGACTCGGAACATCTTATTGCCCAAGCAATACGGAAGGCAGCACAAGATCGTGGACTTACATTACCTTCTGTTAGTGAGTTCACTGCCTTGAAAGGGCGTGGTGTACGAGCCTTTTTCAATAATAAATCTGTTTATGTGGGTGGTCCACGCATGTTAGAAATGTTAGATTTACATCCGCCAGACTATTTTAAAACTTTTATCCAAACTGCAGGGGAGAAAGCGCAATCAGTAGTTTATTTAATTGTTGATAAACAAGTAGTTGCTGCATTCGCTGTAGCAGATGTTATACGCCCTGAAAGCAAAGAAGCTGTTCGTCGATTACATGAAATGGGTATTGAGGTTGCAATGTTAACAGGTGATAGTCAAGAAGTAGCACAGGCTGTTGCTGCTGAATTGGGTATTGATTATGTCTTTGCTCAAGTTCTCCCAGAACATAAAGTTCAGATAGTGGCTGATTTACAAACTAAAGGAAAACGTGTTGCTGTAGTTGGCGATGGAGTAAATGATGCACCAGCCCTAACCAAAGCGGATGTTGGAATTGCAATTGGCAGTGGTACAGATGTTGCAATCGAATCTGCTGGAGTAATTCTGGTTAAAAGTAATCCATTAGATGTGGTTAAGGTAATTGCTCTAAGTCGAGCTAGTTACCATAAGATGATCCAAAATCTATGGTGGGCTGCTGGCTACAACATTATTGCTCTACCACTTGCAGCAGGTGTTCTCGCTCGTTGGGGTATTTTGTTTTCTCCAGCCATTGGAGCACTCTTTATGTCACTTAGCACAATTATTGTTGCCATAAATGCTCAATTGTTACGTAGTGAGCGTCTATCAATACTAACACCCACTAAGTGATTACTACTATCGTTCAAATGAACAATGAAAATAGCCTTAATGTACATAAGATGAGAATAGTAGTCGATATTTTTTACCATCATGATCAAACTAAAACTGAAATATACAAATCTATATTAATCTAAAGTTTTTAATGAGAGAATATATGAAATTCTCAAGGATATTTAAAATTGCACTTTAAACAACTTTCAGAATATAAAGTTATTGGGGAATAAATGAAATGTTTCACATAAGTAGTTATAAAAAATGAAGGTTTTAGAGGAAAAACGAAAAATAACATGGTATGAGATTGAACCTAGTTGAGCAGAAGAAGAAATGTTTTTACCATTTTAAAAAATGATTTTAAGAAATATAATTTAGATATATGAATTTTAAAAGAACAAAACTAACAGACAAGAGAAAAGATTACTGCATACTACCTACAATTGATGAATCAATAAAAAGTATGTATAGAAAAGGACAGTGTGAGGGAATTTTGTGGAATAGTAAAGAAAGAAAACAAAATTATAAAATAATTCTTGATAAAAAAATCCCGAGTTGGTTTCAAAATGAACCTGTAATTTATTATTTATCTAATTGATTAATAAAAAGGAGGTTTTAAATGAAAAAAGTTTTAGAAAGATTTCTAACTTTTGTAAAATTTGACACACAATCAAAAGAGGGAAGCGAGACTTATCCATCAACTGAAACACAAAAAATTTTTGCTGAATATCTTAAAAATGAGTTAATATCAATTGGAATGAAAGATGTTGAAGTTGATGAATACTCATATGTTTTTGCAACACTTCCTTCAAATGTTGACAAAGATATTCCACCTCTTGGATTTATGGCCCATATGGATACAGCACCAAATATGAGCGGTAAAAATGTAAATCCAAAAGTTATAGAAAATTATGATGGAAAAGAAATTATTCTTAATGAAAAAGAAAATATTGTCCTTTCTCCAAAATATTATCCTGAAATTTTAAAATATATTGGTGATGATATTGTTGTAACTGATGGAACAACTCTTCTGGGCGCAGATGATAAGGGTGGAATTGCCGAAATTATAACTGCAATAGAATACATGATAAATCATCCTGAAATAAAACATGGAAAAATAAGAATTTGCTTTACTCCTGATGAAGAAATTGGAAAGGGTGTTGAATATCTTATTCCAGAAAAATTTGGAGTAAAATTCGCCTACACAGTTGATGGTGGTGAAGTTGGTGAACTTCAATTTGAAAATTTTAATGCAGCAAAAGCACTTATTGAAATCAATGGTATAGATATTCATCCAAAAGAAGCAAAAGGAAAAATGAAAAACTCAATTCTTATTGCAAATGAATTAATTAATATATTACCGCCACAAGAAAGACCAGAACATACAGAAGGCTATGAAGGCTTCTTTCACCTTATTTCGTTTGAAGGAAAAGTAGAAAAAACAAATCTTTATTTTATAATTAGAGATTTCTTTAAAGATGGTTTTCAAAAAAGAAAAGAATTTATGAAAAAGATAGTAGATTTATTAAATTTCAAATATGGTGAAGGAACTGTCAATTTAACTATTGAAGATACATATTACAATATGAGGGAAATTGTCGAAAAACATATGGAACTTATTGAAATTGCAAAAAAATCTATGGAAGAAGTTGGAGTAACTCCAAAAATAATACCAATTAGAGGTGGAACAGATGGAGCAAGACTTTCTTATAAAGGCATACCAACCCCAAATATTGGTGTCGGAGGTTTTAATTATCACGGAAGATATGAATATATACCTGTTTCATCTTTAGAAAAAGTTACAGAAATTATTGTTAAAATTTGTGAAAATTATACTAAATTTTATAATAAATAATTCATTTAAAAATAAAGCTAAATAAAACACAAAGGAATGTAAGATAAAAATTTTTTTGAATAGAATATATATAAAAACCAGGAATAAAAGAAAATATAGCAATTGATGTAGCTCCTACTGAATGTGAGATAAAATGACCAATACCCCATGTTAAAAATAAACCAATACTACCCCATGGAATAATTTTTAAATTAAACCATAACTCTCCTGCCTTTTGAAAAAAGCAACAATAAGGATTATAAGCGAAGATTCAAAAAAGTAATAAATATTTTGAAAAATAGATAAAATACATGCATTTCTTCCATGAATTTTTTGAAAGCATAAAAACTCTTTTATGATCTGAAAAGATTTATAAGAAAAATTTTTTGATTCAATAAAAGAAAATATATTAGAAAGAATTTCTCTCTTTTTAAGCCATATAAAAACTAATAATGCTCCTATTAACCAAATTATAATTGTTATTGACCAGTGGAAAACAAGATAATACCATCTTTCTTTCCATAAATTCAACTCTTTAAAACTTTTTCCTAAAATTAAGGAATCTAGATATTAAAAAAACTCAGAACTAAGAATCAAAAAACCAAAAGACCCATTAAAAAAATTTTAATCCATTTATTTTATTTAAGATTATCTCTTATTAAAGTAAAAAATTTATAGAATAAGAATTTTGAGTTATTTTTATAATTCTGGTGGAGCAGACGGGATTTGAACCCGTGACCTCCTGAGTGCAAATCAGGCGTTCTCCCGCTGAACTACTGCCCCACCACACAATCTTTTTTTATTATATCATAAAATAAAAAATTTAAATTTATTTTTAAAATAAATTAACCTTTAGGATATATAATTGTTATTTTTTTTGTATTTCCATCCCAGAGAACTTCACATCCAAGATTTTCAGCAACAAATCTAATAGGTAGCATTGTTCTTCCATTTATAATGATTGGTTTAACATTATGGTTATTTTCATCTATCCATTTTGTTACTCCATTAACTTTTGCTTGCGGATTATCAATCCAGAGCTCAATTGTGCTTCCTTTAAATAAAATTGTAACTTTTCGGGTTGCGCCATCCCAAAGAATTTCACCACTTAACTCTTCAACTATTGCTCTTATTGGAAGGAGAGTTCTTCCCCACTCTTTTATAATAACTGGTACTGTTCCTCTTCCAGGATCTATCTCTTTATATATTCCATTGACACTCATATTTGGATTTCCAATCCAAAGAAGAATTGTTATTTTCTCTTGCGATGGTGGAGGAGCACTGCTATCTTCAAATGCATAAAGGTCACTCCCTGAACCTATATAAATAGTTTTATTTTTATCAATAGCCACAAAGGAGTTAAAAATTTTTTTCTTTAAATCAAGTTCCCATTTTAAAGTTCCATCTGATTTAATTGCATAAAGATGTCCACTTTCATCGCCTATATAAATAATTCCATTTCCATCAATTGATGGGGATGAGTTAACATAATAATTTGTTTTATATATCCATTTTATTTTTCCATCTGGATTAATAGCAACAACTCCTTTACCTATAACTCCTACATAAATTGTTCCATCAAAACCGATTGCAGCAGTTGAATTAATAGTGGATTCACTTCCAAAATCTATTTCCCATTTTTTAGTTCCATCAGGATTTAAAGCATAAAATTTATGATCAGTAGAACCAAAATAAATTGTTCCATCTTCACCAATTGTTGGTGAAGCATTAATATAGTTTCCTGTTGGAAAGATCCATTTTTTTGTACCATTAGGATTAATTGCATAAAGTTTTCTATCATGTGATCCAATATAAATTGTTCCATTAGATGATATTGCAGGAGATGATTTTGAAATAGATCCACCAGTCTCAAATTCCCATTTTTTATTTCCGTTTTTATCAATTGCATATAGATATTTTCCTCCACCAACATATATAGTGCCATCAAAAGAAATTACTGGTGATGACTCAGTAGATCCATCAACTTTAAGAGACCATTTTAAAGTACCATTAGGATTAATTGCATAAATTGTATTACCTCTTCCAAAATAGATTATTCCGTTTGAATCTATTGCTGGAGAAGATAGAATATAAGAATCTCCTGAATCTTTAAAATGCCATTTCTCAGTTCCATTTGGATTTATTGCATATAATTTACTATCATCTGATGTAACATAAATAGTTCCATCACTTCCTATAACCGGAGATGAATTAATCTCTCTTCCAGTTGAAAATCTAAATTTCTCTTTTGGATTATCAGGTCCAAGTAGATCTGTTCTTCCAGTGTGATAAATGTCATGCATAAACATTGGCCAAGGAGATGTTTGATTGGTTTTAGTTTGAGATATTTTTATAAAACTTAAAAATAAAAAAGTTAAAATTAATGAGAAAGTTATTAATTTTCTCATAATTTTCACCTCCTCATTTTATTTCTTTAAATTTTATTAATTATATCAAATTTCATATTTAAAAATGAAATTTTATTATGATAAAATTTAAATTATGAATAAAGTTGTTATAAAAATTGGAACAAATTGTCTTACACATAATGAAACAAAAGTCCCAGAACCTGAAGTGTTAGGAAGTTTAGCAAAAGGAGTTTATTATTTGATAAATAAAGGATTTAAACCTGTTATAGTAACTTCTGGTGCTATTGGATTAGGTTTAAAAACACTAGGTCTTACACAAAGACCAAAATCAATTTCTTTAAAACAAGCCTCTGCAGCAATTGGTCAAAGTATTTTAATGAATATATATTCAGAATTTTTTTCTCTTTTTGGAATTAAAATAGCACAAATACTGTTAACGCGAGAAGATATAATAGATAGAACAAGGTATATTAATACAAGAAACACTTTTGATGTTTTACTTGAAAAAGGTGTTGTTCCAATTGTTAATGAGAATGATGTTGTTGCTGTAGATGAAATAAAATTTGGAGATAACGATACATTATCAGCAATTGTTTCAACCATTATTGATGCTGATTTATTAATTATTTTAACAACAACAGATGGAGTTTATGACAAAGACCCACTCATTCATAAAGATGCAAAAAGAATCAAAATTGTCGAATCTTTTGATGATAAAATTTATTCTTTTATTGAAAAAACAAAAACATCTCTTGGAACAGGAGGAATGGAGACAAAAATAAATGCGGCAAAAATTGCAACAAGTGTTGGAGTAAAGACTATAATTGGAAGTGGCATATCTCCATATAAAACAATAAAAGGGGTTATAGAAGGAGAAGATATTGGAACTAAATTTATTCCAAAAGAAAAACATCTCGATTCAAGAAAAAGGTGGATTCTTTATGCTCTTAATCCTAAAGGAGAGATAGTTGTTGATAAAGGTGCAGAAGATGCATTAAAAAACTATAATAAAAGTCTCCTTTTACCTGGAATTGTTGAATTAAGAGGAGAATTTTTTGAAAAAGATCCAGTTTCAATCTTAAACATAGAAAATAAAAAAATTGGTCAGGGATTAACAAATTTTTCATCAATTACGATAAAAAATATGCTTTTACATAAAGATGAGTTTAAAAATATAAAAGAGATAATTCATAGAGATAATTTAGCAATTATAAAATTTTAAGGAGGTTTTTATGGAAGTTAATGAACTTAAACTGAAAAAGAAAAATGTGTGGGAAGAGTACAAAGAAGAAGAGATTGAGAAAGTTTCAAAAGAGTATATTAAATTTATTTCAGAATCAAAAACCGAAAGAGAGTCAGTTGAATTTATTGAAAAAATTTTAATTGAAAATGGGTATAAAAATATTGATGAAGAAAGTAAAGGTGATAAACTTTATAAAAAAATAAAAAATAAATCTATTTTAATATTAAAAAAAGGAGAAAAGGATCTTAAGGAAGGTTTTAATCTTGTTACTGCACATATTGATTCTCCAAGAATAGATTTAAAACAAAATCCACTTTATGAAGATACCAATTTGGCATTTTTTGAAACTCACTATTATGGAGGAATTAAAAAATATCAATGGGTTTCAATTCCACTAGTTCTTAAAGGTGTAATAATTAAAAAAGATGGGGGTTGTTTAAAAATTGACTCAGAAAGAGATGGAATAATCTTTTCAATAACTGATTTACTTCCACATCTTGCAAGAAAACAGTATGAAAAGAAAATCGGAGAAGCAATTGAAGGAGAAAATTTAAATGTTCTTATAGGCTCAAAACCTCTTAAAGATGAAAAAGAGGAAAAAATCAAAGCAAATATTTTAAAATATTTAAATGAAAAATATGGAATAACTGAAGAAGATTTTATTTCAAGTGAACTTACTCTTGTACCATATGGTGAAGCAAAGGAGATTGGTTTTGACAAAAGTATGATTTTAGGTTATGGACATGATGATAGATCTTGTGCTTTTTCAGCCTTTTATGCAATTTTAAACTCCGAAAAACCAAAAAGATGGTCAATAGTTTATCTTATTGATAAAGAAGAAATTGGGTCTGAAGGAAATACCTCTGCTCAATCTATAGTTTTTGATGAAATTCTTTTAAAATTTGTCAATGATTATAAAGAACTAATTAGTATATATTCTAAATCAAGCGTATTATCAGGAGATGTAAATGCTGCATTTGATCCAAATTATAAAGAGGTTTATGAACCAAAAAATTCTGCGTATATCAATAATGGTGTAGTTATGACAAAATTTACAGGAAGGGGTGGAAAATATGAATCAAATGACGCAAGTGCTGAATATGTTGGAAAAATAAGAAAACTACTGAATGAGAATGGAGTTATTTGGCAAGTTGCAGAGTTGGGAAAAGTTGACGAAGGTGGTGGAGGTACAGTTGCTATGTTTTTTGCAAGAAAAGGTATGGATGTAATTGATATGGGACCAGCAGTTCTTTCTATGCATGCACCATTTGAAATTATTTCAAAAGGTGACCTATTTGCTACATATCATTCATATAAAGTTTTTATAGAGAGATTCGAATAATGGAAATTGGAATAATTGGTTTACCAAATTCTGGAAAATCAACACTTTTTAAGGCTTTAACAGGAAATGATGTAGTAATTAATCTTTTCCCATTTTCAACAGTTAATCCAAATATTGGAGTTGTACATGTACCAGATGAAAGATTGGAAATTTTATCAAAATTTATTAAACCCACTAAAACAATTCCAACATCTATAAAATTCATTGATCTTGCTGGCCTTGTTAAAAATGCACATAAAGGAGAGGGACTTGGAAACAAGTTCCTCTCCGAAACAAGAAGAGCAGATGGACTTTTGGAGGTTGTAAGGTGCTTTGAGGAGAAAAATGTTCCTCATGTTGAAGGAAATATAGACCCAGTTAGAGATATAGAAATAATTCACATTGAAATTGCTCTCTCTGATTTTGAAATTGTTGAAAAAAACTTTGAAAAAATTGATCATGCATACCGCTCTGGAAATAAAGAGTTAAAATTGGAGTTTGAGGCCCTTTCTTTTGCAAAAGAGAATTTAAAAAAGGGAGTTTGGCTAAATGAGATAAATTACCCTTCTGAATTTAATGAAATTTATAAAAAATATAATCTTTTAACAATAAAACCACTTATTATAATAGCAAATGTAGGAGATGAAGACATTTTTAATGGAGAAAGTGAAAATTTTAAAAAATTAAAAGAATATTCTCAAAATAAAAAATATAAACTATTAAAAGTTTCACTTAAAATTGAACTTGAACTATCTGAAATGGAAGAGGAGGAGAGAAAGGAGTTTTTAAAAGAGTTAAATTTAAAAGAGAGAGTTCTTGATACAATAATTAAAGAATCGTATAAAATTTTGGATTTAATAACATTCTTTACATATGCAAATAATATTGTTCAAGCATGGTCTATAAAAAGAGGTACAAATGTAAAAGAAGCAGCAGGGAAAATTCATTCTGATTTTGAAAAAGGTTTTGTTAAAGCAGAGGTATTTAACATTGAAGATTTAAAAAAAGTAAATTCTTTAAATGAACTAAGGGAAAAGGGATTAATTAAAATTGAGGGGAAAGAATATATCGTAAAAGATGGAGATGTAATTTATTATAAAATAAATATTTAAAATTTACTTTTTACAATTTTTACAATTTCCATAAATTTCGATTATGTAATATAAAGGATCTAAATTTTTTTCTTTTATATTTAGAATTTCTAATATTTTATTCACATCTGGTGCGTTAAATTCTATTATTTTTCCACAATTTGTACATATAAAATGAATATGAGGTTTTGTAAAAATTTCATAATTCATATGTCTTTTGTGAAATGAAGTTTTTCTTACAAGGCCTTTACTTTCAAGAAGAGAAAGTGTTCTATAAACACTTGTCAAACTGACACCTTTTGTTTTTAGTGATTCATAAATATTCAATGCAGAAAGATGCTTTCCTTTATTTTTAATTAAAAATTTTAAAATCTCCTTTCTCTCTTTTGTGGTTCTTAAACCAAAGTTTGAAAAAAATTTTTCTATCAACTAATTTGCTCCTTTTTTATTAGATTATAAAAAAGATAAATTATATTGTAAACCAACTTTTGTCTTATCTCCTCTCTTGTTCCACTTAAAATAAATTTTTTTGAAATTAATTTATCTTTTAAAAAAATTGAAACATAAATTAATCCTTTATCTTTTTTCTCTTGTGAAACAGGTCCAAGGTTGCCAGTAACTCCAATTGAGTAATCAACATTTAAAATCTCTTTTACATTTTTAGCCATATTAATTGATGTTTCTTCGCTTATTGCGCCATATTGCTCAAGTATTTGTTTATCAACCTTTAAAACTTTCCCTTTGATTTCATTTGTATAAACTACAACTGATCCTTTAAAAATTTTTGATGAGTTAGGTAAAAAAGTAAATAGATAAGAAAGGTATCCTCCTGTACAAGATTCAGAAATTCCAAGAGTTTTATTATCCTTTATTAATTTATCTCTTATATAAATTAAATAACTTATAAGATAACTATTTTTCAAAGTAAAGTTTTGATAACTTGGCAGCAAGTTTTGCATTATTTAATAAAAGAGATTTATTTGCTTTTATTGTTTTTCCATTAGAAATTTTATGTAATTCTGAAAGAATAAAAGGGGTTACGCTTTTTCCTTCGATTTTTTTATTTTCTGCACTCTTTAAAATAGAATCAAGCATCTCTTCAAACTCTTTTTTATCTATTTCATCCTCTTCAGGAATTGGATTTACAATTAAAAGAGATGAATTGTAAAACTTATCCCAAAATTTAATATAATATACCAAATCGTCTATTTTATAAAAATAGTTTTCAAGTTGAATATCTGTTTCTTTATAATAAAATCCTGGAAGTTTATCTGTGTTAAAACCAACTACAGGCACTCCAAGTGTCTCAAGAAGTTCCCAACTTCTTTTTATATCAAGAATTGATTTAAATCCAGAAGTTACAACAACTGCTTTAAATTTTGATAATGCGAAAAGATCAGTTGAAATGTCGAAATATTTTTCAAATCCTATATGAACTCCACCTAGTCCTCCTGATGCAAGAAATTTTAAACCAAATCTATCCATAATATAAAGCATTCCTGAAATTGTAAGGGCTCCACTTTTCTTAGTTGAAAGAAGGTATGGAACATCTCTCATGTTTGCTTTATAAATCTCTTTATTATTAGCAAAAAATTCTATATCTTCATCTTTGAGTCCAATTAGAATCTTACCTTCTTTTATTCCAATTGTTAATGGTATAACTTCTTCTTTTCTTATTATTTCTTCTAATTTTATTGCAATCTTCAGATTGTCTGGATATGGAAAACCAAAAGAAATTAGTGTTGTTTCAAGACATGTATGTGGATAGAAACTTCCTTTGTACTCATCAGAAAAAATAACATGATCTTTATAATTTTTCGCCTTTTTCATAAGGTATTCCATCTGCTGCTGGAGGTGTTACTCTTCCAACAAATCCAGCAAGAATTAAAATTGTTAATATATATGGAAGTGCTAAGAAAAATCCTCTTGGAATTATTTTTAAAATTTGTGGTGCTTCAGTTTGAATATAAATTTGAATGACATTTGCAAGTGTAAAGAAAAGTGCTGCAAAAAATGTTCCAAGTGGTTTCCATTTTCCAAATATCATTGCAGCAAGTGCTATAAATCCTAATCCTGCTGGCATATGGTTATCAAATAGATCAAGTTGACCAATAGACATTGAAGCACCAGCAAGGGCTGCAAAAAATCCTGACATAATAACTGCAAAATATCTTATTCCGTAAACATTAACCCCAAGTGTATCTGCTGCTTTAGGGTGTTCACCAACTGCTCTATGTCTTAATCCCCAATGAGTATGATAAAGATAAAAATGTACAACAAATGGAAGAATAACAGCAAGCCAAACAAATATGTTCATTGTTTTAAATAGATCTCCTAAAATGGGAATTTTTGTTAAAGCAGGGAAAAGAGGTTTTCCCATAAATGATGCGACAGACGGAGAGTGTCCTGTTGTATTAAAATATCTTTCAAGGAAAAATGTCATTCCTCCAAGAGAGAAAACATTTATAGCAACTGCAGAAACAATTTGATTCCCTCTTAATGAAATAGAGATATAACCATGTAAAAGACCAGCCAAAACTCCAACAATTATTGCAAAAAGAATTCCGATCCAAGGATTTCCAGCAAGAGGATTTCTTGTACCTGTTATTGGATCAATTACACGAGATGAAATATATGAGCCAAAAACTGCAAAAAATCCACCAAATCTCATTATACCTTCGAGTGCTATATTAACAACACCTGCATTTTCGCACATAACTCCACCAAGGCCAGCAAGAATAATTGGAGTTCCAAAAACAAGCATTGATGATATAAAAGATATTATTGTCTTAAGAAACTCCACTTATTACCTCCTTACCTCTAAAAACTTTTTTTTCGCCAATCTTAAAAAGGAGATACTTAATTCCAATTTGACCTGCAACAAAAATAGTTGCAACACCTTGAATAATATCTGCAAAACTTTTGTGAATTCCAATAAGTTGCATTCCTGTTGCTCCTCCTCTCACAAGTCCAAAGAAAAGAGAAGCAATAAAAGTTCCAACTGGAGTTGTGTTACCAACAAGAGCCATTGTTATTCCATCAAATCCATAACCAGGTCTAAATACACCAGGATATCTTCCCTCTGTTCCAAGTATCATACATGCACCACTTATTCCTGATAAAGCACCAGCAATAAACATAGAGATAATCATAGTTCTACTTATATTTATTCCTGCATATCGAGCAGCCTCAATATTTAGTCCAGTTGCTTGAATTTCATAACCAAGAACAGTTTTGTTTATTAAAATATAAATCAAAATAACTGCAATTATTGCAATAAAAATTGTTGCATTAAGTCTTGTGCCAGAAAAAAGTGGCTTTAATCTTGAGTTATCTGTTATATAGGGTGTACCTGCGAGAACTGCTCTTGGATTGTATCTTAAAATATTAAATGGTCCAACAACAATCCAGTTTTCAACAAGGTGAATCGCAATCCAGTTTAACATTATAGTTGTAATAACTTCATGAACTCCTCTTTTTACTTTTAAAAATGCAGCAAATGCACCATAAAGCCCTGAAACAAATGAAACAATTAAAAGTATTAAAGGAATACCAATGAATGGTGGAAGATTTAATTTAAATCCAAAATATGCAGCAGTTATTGCGCCAATTATAAATTGTCCCTCTGCTCCAATATTAAAAAGTCCTGCTTTAAAAGCAACAGTGATTGACAATCCAGTTAATGTTAAAATTGCTCCCTTAAGAATACCTTCTCCAGCAACTCTTAATGAAATAAATTCTTGAAAATCTTTTCCAAGTGCACCTTTAAATAAAATTTCATAAGCACGAAGTGGACTTTTTCCTGTAAGTTTAATCATAATTCCTGCAATTATAAATGCAATAATAACTGAAATAACTGGAACAAGAAAAGATGAAAGATCTTCTTTTTTTGCATTCCACCAATTTATAAACCTATCAATACTTGAGAGTTTTAAATTGTTCATCCCTTCACCTCTTTTTTCTCATATCTTTTTAAACCTAACATTAGTAAACCCAACTCTTCTTCTGTGGCAACCTTTGCATTCATTTCACCAACAATTTCACCATTATATAAAACTGCGATTCTATCTGATAAACTCATAATTTCTTCAAGTTCAAGGGAAATAAGAAGAATTGCTTTTCCTGACTCCCTCTGTTCAACTAACTTTTTATGAACAAACTCTGTTGCACCAACATCAAGACCTCTTGTTGGTTGAGACGCTATTAAAATATCTGGATCATAAGAAACCTCTCTTGCTACTACAACTTTTTGTTGATTCCCACCAGAAAGGGCATCGACTTTAAGATAGGGATTTCTTGGTCTTATATCATACTCTTCAACTTTATTATTTCCATAAACCTTTATATACCCACTATTTAAAAATCTTCCTTTTGCAAATAATTTTTCTCTTTGTCTTCCTAAAAATAGGTTATAAGAGACAGTAAATGGTAAAACAAGACCTCTTGCTCTTCTGTCTTCAGGAATGTGTGCCATTCCCATATTTCTTAAAACTTTTGCATCAGTTGAAAATATTTCTTTACCCTTAACAATTATTTTTCCACTTTCAATTGGTCTTAATCCGGTCAAAGCTTCAACTAATTCTTTTTGACCATTTCCTTCAACTCCTGCAATTCCTAAAATTTCATTTCTTCTTAATTTAAAAGATATTCCTTTAATTGCAGGTATTCCTCTATCACTCAAAACTACAAGATCTTGAACTTCAAGAATAACTTCGCCTGGTTCAATTTCTTTTTTTGGAACCTCTAAAACTACATCTCTTCCAACCATTAATCTTGCTAATTCTTTCTCATTTGTTTCCTCTTTAATTTTAATTCCCATTACCTTTCCATTTTTCAAAACACATATTCTATCTGCAATTTCTAAAACTTCTTTTAATTTATGTGAAATAAATATAATTGTCTTTCCTGCTTTTTTAAGTTCTTTTATTGTCGCAAAAAGTTCTTTGGTCTCTTGTGGTGTTAAAACTGCAGTTGGTTCATCAAGAATTAATATTTCTGCACCTCTAAATAAAACTTTTAAAATTTCAACTCTTTGTTGAATTCCAACAGGTAAATTTTGAATTTTTTCTAATGGATCAACTCTAAGTCCATATTTTTCAGAAAGTTTCTTTACTTCTTCAATGGCCCTTTTTCTATCAAAAATAAATCCGCTCTTTTTATATTCATTACCAAGAACAATATTTTCATAAACAGTAAAAACTGGTACAAGCATAAAATGTTGATGTACCATTCCAATGCCAAGTTCTATTGCTTTTCTTGGTGAATGATGAGTTACTTTTTTACCATTAATATATATTTCACCTTTATCTGGAGTATATAATCCATAAATAATATTCATTAATGTTGTTTTTCCAGCGCCATTTTCTCCAACTATTGCAAAGATTTCCCCCTTTTTTATTTGTAAGTTTATTTCATCATTTGCAACAACTCCAGGAAAAACTTTTGTAATGTTTTTTAGTTCAATTGCGTATTCCAAAATTCTCCTCCAATAATATTAAAAAAGGGGTGAGGCAAAAAGTAACCTCACCCCTAAAACTTCATATCAATATATTATGGAACTTGAGGAGGAACAAATTTTTCTAATGCTTCTCTTGAATCTGGTACTGTAAATGCACCATCTGCAATCATCTTCTTAAGTTTTTCAACTTTATCTAAAACTTCTTTTGGAATCATATTCTTTGTATATTTCATTGGTGAAAGTCCAACTCCACCTTCTTTTACACCAAGTTGAATAATTCCTGATTTAAATGTATTCTCAACAACAGATTTAATTGAAAGCCATACAGCATAGTCTACATGCTTTATCATAGATGTTAAAACATTTCCTGGTGCCATATAGTCTTGATCAGAATCAACACCTACTGCAAAGTATCCAGGACCTCTTGTTTGTGCTTCTTTAATTACACCAATTCCGCATGCACCAGAAGCGTGATAAACAATATCACAACCAGCATCAAATTGTTGTTTTGCGATCTTTTGTCCATCATCTGCACTTGTAAAGTTTCCAGTATAACCAATTAAAACTTCACAATTTGGATTAACTGTCTTAACACCAGCTCTATATCCTGCTTCAAACTTATGAATAATGAATAGGTCCATTCCACCAACAAATCCTACTTTATTTTTCTTTGTCATTTGTCCAACAAGAGCACCTACAAGGAATGAACCTTCATGCTCTTTAAATGTATAGCAAACAACATTTGGTGGTGCAGGATCAATTACACCATCAATGAGCATGAAATATGTATTTGGATATTGTGGTGCAACTTCTTTAATAGCATCTGTTAACATAAATCCAACACCAATAACAAGTTTACAACCCTCATCAGCAAGTTTCTTTAAGTTTGGAACATAATCTTCATTTGCTTTTGATTCAAGAACAAGTGGTTCTATATCAAATTTTTTAATTCCTCTATCTAAAAGATCTGGTGCTTCATCTTCAATACTCTTTTTATATTCTTCATCTGTTAGAGGTTGATAACCAACTCCAGCAACCATCTTAAGACCTGCACCCCACGCTTCTAATCCTCTTAATGCTGAATCGTTAAAAGATTTGTCTCCTCTACCACCAACGTCTGTTACAAGGCCAATTTTAATTTTTTCTACCTTTTGTTCTGGTTTTTTACACCCTGCAAAAATTGCTGTTACTAAAATTAATGCTAATAAAATTGTTAAAACTTTTTTCATTTATGCCCTCCTTTTTTAGCGAAAAATTTTAATAATTTTTATAGATTGAATCACCTCCTTTCCATTTTAAAAATTATACCACAAATTCAGATTGACATATTATATTTGCAATTTTCATTACATGATCTCCAATTCTTTCAAGGTTTGATATTGTATCAAGATAAACAACTCCTGCTTCATTTAAACAAATCCCTTCTTTTAATCTTTCAATATGGTTGTCTCTCATTTTATCTTCTAACCTATCTATCTCAATCTCATTTTGTTTTACTTCATTATAAAATTCAAAATTATTATTAAAAAGATTTTCTTTAACTATTAAAAAGTTTCTATAAACTAACTCAAACAGCACTTCTAATTCTTTCATAGCATATGGAGAATATGGTATTCTTTCTTCGAGTCTATTCAATTCTATTTGAGAAGTATTATCAATAATATCCCCAATTCTTTCAAGTTGAGAAGACACAATTAATAATTTTGGTAATTCTCTTGCCTCCTTTTCTGGAAGAGAGAGGGAAGAAATTTTTGATACATATCTTGAAATTTCTCTATTAACAAAATTTATTGTTTCTTCTCTCGATGATATATCTTGAATTGCACTTTTGTTTTTATTAAAAATGAGTTCTTTAAGACATATGAAATTATTATTAACAATATTTGCTAATCTCTTTATTTCATTAACCAAAGAATCATATGCAACAATAGGAGATTTTAAAATTGAGGGGTTTAAATATTTAACACCTGTCTCAATTAATCTTTCTTCTCCTGGTAAAAGTTTTGTTATTAAACTTACATATTTTGATGTGAAAGGTAAAAATATCAAAGTGTTAATTACATTAAAAAGAGTGTGCGAATTTGCAATTTGTTTTACAGGATCTGATGATAATGATGATATAAAGGAGATGTAAGGTCTCATAATTGGTAAAAATATCAAAGTGCCAATTAAATTAAATAGAAAATGAGAAAGTGCTGCTCTTTTTGCGGAGAGTTTTGTTCCAATACTTGCTAAAATTGCTGTAACAGTTGTTCCAATGTTTGCTCCTAAAACAATTGGAAATGCTGAATTTATATTAACTAAACCCTCCATTCCAAGTGCTTGAACTATTCCAACTGTTACACTACTACTCTGTTGAATTGCCGTAAATATTGTACCTGCTAAAACTCCTAAGATTGGTATATTTCCAAATTCCTTAAATATATCAATCACTTTTTGTGAATTTCTTAATGGACTAACAGCGGATGCCATTATTTCTATTGCAATAAATATTAATCCAAACCCCAAAATGAATTCACCAAAATATTTAACTCTTTTTCTAAATGGAAGAAAGTATAAAAGGAAACCAACTGTTAAAAAGAGAAAACCATATTTTGTTATTTTTAATGCAATTATCTGTGCTGTTATTGTTGTTCCTATATTTGCACCAAAAATTATTCCTACTGCCTGATAGAGCGTTAAAATACCACTATTAACTAAACTAACAACAATAACTGTAGTTGCAGAACTTGATTGAATAATTGATGTTACAACAAAACCCAAAATAACACCTATGACTGGATTTGAAGTTGCTTTTTCTAAAATTTTTTTTAAATTTTGTGCTAATGCTTTCTGAATTCCATTAGATGTGATTTGAATCCCATAAATAAAAAGGGCAACTCCACCAATTAATGGCAAAATAATTTTTGTTAACACTTTAATTTTCCTTTAAAGATAGTTTTATACCCTCTTCCACTCTTTCAATTAAATGGAATTTTAAACTGTTTTTAATTCCTTTGGGAATCTTCTTAAGATCATTTTCATTATCTTTTGGAATGATCACTTCTTTAATTCCTGCTCTGTGGGCAGCAAGTACTTTAATTTTAAGTCCTCCAATTGGTAAAACCTTGCCAGTTAATGTGATTTCACCTGTCATTGCAACTTCTTTTTTCACAGGAACTTCTTTTAATGTTGAGATCATCGCTGTAAGCATTGCAATTCCTGCTGATGGACCATCTTTTGGAACAGCACCCTCTGGAACATGCACATGAAAATCATATTTTTTGTGAAAATCTTTATCTTCTATTCCAAGAATATCAGCGTGGGATCTTATATAAGAAAATGCTGCTTGAGCGGATTCTTTCATAACATCTCCAAGTTGACCAGTAAGAATGAGTTTACCATCACCTTTCATCTTAACAACCTCAATTTTTGTAATGTCTCCACCAAATGGTGTCCAAGAAAGACCAGTAGCAACCCCAATCTCGTCTCTCTCTTCTTTTATTCCAAATCTATAAAGAGGATATTCTAAATATTTAAATAAATTTTTTGCTGTTACATTTACCTTCTTAAATGCCTCCCCTTTTTCAAGTTTTTCTTTTGCAACTTTTCTTAATACTTTTGAAATTTGTCTCTCAAGTTCTCTTAAGCCAGATTCTCTTGTATATTCTCTAATTATTTTTAAATATGCTTCATCTGTAATTTTTACATCATTTTCAGTTAATCCATTAAAGTTGAGTTGTTTTGGGAAAAGGTACTTTTTTGCAATATGAAGTTTTTCATCCTCAGTATAACCTGGAAGATAAATTATCTCCATTCTATCAAGTAGTGGTGGTGGAATTGTATGTGTTACATTTCCTGTTGTTATAAAAAGAACATCTGAAAGATCAAATGGGATTTCTATATAATGATCTGAAAAATGTGAATTTTGATCAGGATCAAGAGCCTCAAGAAGTGCTGCTGAAGGATCGCCTCTAAAATCAACACCTACTTTGTCAATTTCATCTAATAGAAATACTGGATTTTTTGTGCCTGCTTCTTTTATTCCTTGAATTATCCTTCCAGGAAGAGCACCCACATAGGTTCTTCTATGTCCTCTAATTTCTGCTTCGTCTCTTATACCACCTAAAGAAACATGGACAAATTTTCTTCCAAGGGCTCTTGCAATAGATCTTCCAAGAGATGTTTTTCCTACTCCTGGTGGACCAATAAAACATAGAATTGGAGATTTTGGTTTTTTAGTTAATCTTCTTACTGCAAGATACTCAAGAATTCTCTCTTTAACATCTTCAAGACCATAATGATCTTCGTCTAATATTTTTTGTGCTTTTTTAATATCAATTTCATCTTTTGTTGTTTTATCCCAAGGAAGATCGAGGATCCAGTCAAGGTAAGTTCTTATAACAGCTGCCTCCATTGCCATTGGAGGCATCTTTGCTAATCTTTTTAATTCCTCATTGAATTTCTCAAGAACATATTCTGGAAGTTTTCTTCCCTTAAGTTTCTCTCTATATTCTTCTATTTCTTCTGAATATTCTTCAGATTCACCTAATTCTCTTTTTATTGCTTTAAGTTGTTCTCTTAAAAAATACTCTCTTTGAGTTTTATCAACTTGAGATTTTACTTTCTCTTCAATTTCGTTTGTAATTTTAAGAAGTTCAACCTCTTTTGAAAGAATTTTAATTAGAATTTCAAATCTATCTTCTATGTTTAATGTTTCTAAAATTTTTTGTTTATCTTGTATTGGAACAATTATATTTGAAGCAATAATATCTAAAAATCTTATTGGATCACCAATATCTTGAACTGCTGTTAAAGAATCAATTGGAATTTTTTTTGATAATCTTACATAATCTGCATAAAGATCAAACGTTACCCTTGTTAGTGCTTCTATTTTTGACGTTATTTCAATTTTTTCATCAATCTCAATTACTTCTGCCTCAAAATAAGGTTCGAGTTTTGTATAATTTTCTATTTTAACTCTTTTAATTGCCTCAACTATTACTCTCTCAGTACCATCAGGGAGTTTTACATTTTGTAGAATTTGAGCAAGAACTCCAATTTGATATAAACCTTCTGGTGTTGGATCTTCCTCTTCCTCTACTTTTTGTGTTACAAGAACAAGCAGTTTATCTTTTTTCATTGCCTCTTCAAAAGAGGCAAGTGATTTTCTCCTTCCAACAAAAATTGGAAGGACAGTATGAGGAAAAACTACAACATTTCTTAATGGTAAAACTGGATAAACTCTCTTCTCTTCCATACTCATTTTCTATTCTCTAAAACTTCATCAATTATTCCATACTCTTTTGCTTCATATGATGTCATATAATAATCTCTATCAGTGTCTTTTTCAATTTTTTCAAGAGGTTGTCCTGTGTGTTTTGATAAAATTTCATTTATTTTATTTTTTACTCTTATAATTTCTCTAGCAACAATTTCAATGTCTTTTGCTTGACCTTGAACTCCCCCCCATGGTTGATGAATCAAAATTCTTGTATTTGGAAGTGCAAATCTTTTATTTTTAGCACCTGCTGCAAGAAGCACAGCAGCCATACTTGCTGCCTGTCCGACACATATTGTTGAAACAGGTGCTTTTATAAATTGCATTGTGTCATAAATTGCAAGACCTGCAGTAACTTCTCCTCCTGGACTATTAATGTATAAATTTATGTCTCTTTCAGGATCTTCAGCCTCAAGAAAGAGAAGTTCTGCAATAATTGCATTTGCTACTTGGTCATTTATCTCAGTGCCAAGAAAAATTATTCTATCCTTAAGTAATCTTGAAAATATATCATAACTTCTTTCACCAAAAGGTGTTTTTTCAATTACCCATGGTATAACTTGATTAAACTCTTTCATCTTTTCTCCTTTCTTCCAATATATTTATAACATAATTATCATCAACTTGCTCAAAGTCCTCATAAAATTGTCCAACCGCATAAAAAATAGTTGGAAGATATAAAGAAATAAATAAATCTACTTCTTTCTCGATTCTCTCTTTAGCATCAATACTTGAAACTGGAACAGCAACAACAACCTTATCTGGATTCTTATTCTTAATTGTTCTAACTGCAATTAACATTGTCTCACCAGTTGCAATTCCATCATCCACAATTATTGCTGTGTGGCCTTTCAATTCTTTTATAGGTTCACCATTTCTAAATAATCTAACTCTTTCTTCAAGAATTTTCTTTTTTCTTTCTATTGTTTTTTTAAGAATCTCTTCTGGCTCCTTTTCTCTTAGCAAAATTGTTCCATCTTCACTTATTGCACCAATTGCATATTCTTCGTTAATGTAGGATGGAATTTTTGAAACACAAATTGTATCAAGTGGGCAATTTAAAATTTTACTTATTTCATATCCAATTACAACTCCTCCTCTTGGAATTCCAAAAATAATTGGTTTTTTTAAATTTAACTCTTTTAAATGGTTTCCTAAAAGTTTTCCTGCCTCTTCTCTATTTCTGAATATCACCTTTTTTCTCTTTTAAATTTAAACTTTCTTTATTTGTCACCATTGCACACTTTCCTTCTAAAATCCCACCCTCTTCAATAGCAATTTTTGGTGTATTAACATCACCAATTAGTTTTCCAGTTGAATAAATTTCAACTTTTCTATCAGAAGTTACATTACCATTAATTGTTCCCATTATCTGAACTTCACCTGCTTTTACGCTTGATTCAACTACTCCTTTTTCTCCAATAGTAACTATGCCTTTTGCTTCAATTTCACCTTTTACTTTACCATCTACCCTTAAACTACCTTCACAAATTATTTTTCCTTCAACAGTTGTTCCTTCTCCTATGTATGATTGAGCAGAATCTTTCACTATCTCCTCTTTTGAAACTTTTCCAAATGGCATCATTACCTCCTTTTATTTTTGGAGCGGGAAACGGGATTCGAACCCGCGACCCTCGGCTTGGGAAGCCGATGCTCTACCCCTGAGCTATTCCCGCCTAAGAATATTATATCAATCTTTTTGATTATCAACATAAAAAATTTCATTCTTTCTTATAAAACTAAGCAACATCTCTTTTAGTGGTATTTTAATTAATTGAGATTTATACATAAATATCGCTTCTTTTTTTATTTCTAATTCTTTTTCAGTTAAAGTGAATGAATACCATTTTGAATGAAAATTTAAAGTTCTTAAAGGAGGTAAAATATATAAATTTGGATCATATTTTAGTGGTTGCGGAAAATAATCATGATGAACAAGATATTGATATACTTTTATATTTTCGAAATTTGATAAAACCTCTCTTAATATTTCACCACTAATCTTATGATCTTTATGATTATCATATATTATAGGTATAAAAACAATATCTGGGTTATAATTTTTAATTATTTCATAAAAATCTTCATAAAGTTCGTTTTTATATTTAAATAATTTTCCGTCAGGATAATTTAAAAAAATTAAATTTTCTTCTTTTATTCCAAAATGTGATGTAGCATTTTTAAATTCATTGTATCTTACTATCTTTTTATGTCTTCTATTGCCATCAGTAATCAAAACAATGTAAACATTTGATTTATTTTCAATTGCTCTTTGTATAAAACCTCCACATGAAATAGTTTCATCATCTGGATGAGGTGAAAAAATTATTATTTTTTCTTTTTCTTTTGGATTCTCAATTTGAGGTAATAAATTTATTGCACCCTGAGGTAAAACTTGAGTTGCTCTTATGAATAATATGCCATAAATTAAAATTATTGGTAAAGAGAATAAAATAATTTTATTGAATAACTTTTTATTCTTCATGTTGATTAAATAATATTATAACAATTTTTTTAAAAATTAATTAATTCCTTTAGTTTTTCTATCTCATAATTGCTTAATCTATTTTCAACCCATTTTGACTTTAATTCTTTTATTTCAAAATCAATAAAATTCATAACTACTTTCCTTATTCCCCCGTCTATAAATTTTGTGTCACCAAAATATCTTGGAATCAAATGAAAATGAAGATGCATAATTGATTGACCACTTGCTTCACCAAGATTTAATCCAAAATTAAATCCATCTGGTTTTAAAAGTTTTTCAAGAGCATATTTAACATGCTTAAAAGAAATAAAGATATCTAAAATCTCATCATGGTTAAGTTCTTCAACTTTTAAAATGTGTCTTTTTGGAATAATTAATGTATGTCCCTTTGTCACAGGAAAAATATCAAGAAGAGCATAAGAAAATTTGCTATCAAATATAACTCTCTCTTTTTCAGGTTCACAAAAAGGACAAAAGTTTACCATCTTAATTAATATTTAAATAATCCTCTGCATTAATAATTTCATACCATTGAGGTTTAAAATTTTTGTTAGAAAACATTAATTAACCTCTTAATTAAATCTCCTTTATATTATACTTTCTTTCTCCCAAACCAATCTCTTCTCCATATTCGAGTTGTCTTAATCCAGAAATTTTATGAATGTGGAAAAATTTATCTTCATTTTCTAAAGATTTATAGCCAAGAGATTCAACTTTAAGTGCTTGAGCGCTTTTAACAGCATCGAATGATGCTTGATCAACTGAAACAATATCTTTTGAACCAAAAAGTCCTATATCTTTTATAATATTTTCATCATGCCAAGGAAGACAATCACAGTCTGGAGATACATCCATAACAAAATTTAAAAATGCTATTCTATCTTCAAAAAACTTTTTAACTCCATAAGCAAATTCAACCATCTTTTCCTCAAGAAGTTCACTTGAACTACCCCAAGATGTTTTAATTGCTCCAGTAGGACAAACAGTAACGCATTCTCCACACCCAATACATTTTGAATAATCAAAACTTGCTTTTTTATTTATAATAACAATAGCATTTTCAGGACAATGATCTCTACATTTACCACAACCAATACATTTTTCAATAACAAATGGTGGTTTAAAATCTGCATGTTGCATCTGTTTTCCTGCTCTTGATGCACAACCCATGGCAACATTTTTAATGCTTCCACCAAATCCTGCTGACATATGTCCTTTAAAATGAGTTAAAACAATAAGATAATCAGAATCAATAATTGCACCACCAATTTTCACTTTTTTAAAATGTTTTAAGTTAACCTCAATTTCATAAAAATATTGACCTCTTATACCATCTGCAATAACAATTGGACATCCCATTGAGGCATATGAAAAACCATTATAAATTGCGGTATTAATATGATCTATAGCGTTTGATCTTGATCCTCTATAAAGAGTGTTAGTATCTGTTAAAAAGGGTTTACCTCCTAAATCTTTAACAAGATCTACTACCTGTCTTACAAATATAGGTCTAAGATAACCATGATTTCCTAATTCTCCAAAATGAACTTTAATTGCGACAAGATCTCCATTTTTAATCTCTTTCGTAAGTTTTGATGCTAAAATTTTAATCTTTTTTAAAAAAGACCTCTCTTCACTTTCTGCTCTAAGAGATGCAAATAAAACTTCAGCCATCTTTTTCCCTCTTTAAAATTTATTAATTTTCTTCAAAAATTAAAGGAATTATTATTGGTTTTCTTCTTGTTTTTTCATAAAAGAATGAGGAGAGGGCTCCTTGAATATCTCTTTCTAAAATCTCTTTTGAATAAGAGTGATTTGAATTATAAATTGCTTCAATTCTCTCTTTTGCGTCTTTAGTAATTTTATTAAATTCAACTCCATTAAAGAATCCTCTTGAAAATAGGCTTATATCTTTTATCTTTCCTTTTTGAATGAGTAAACCAATTACAACTATTCCCTCTTTTGCTAAAACTTTTCTATCTTTTAAAACTTCACTTTCTTCAGATTCAAGACCAAGACCATCAATTAATAAATCATAAGTTTCTTCTTTTTTTCCTCTTCTTACTTTATTTTTTGTAACAATAAGAGTATCCCCATTTTCAACAATAAAAATTTTATCTTCGCTCAATCCAATATCTTTTGCAATTTTTTTATGAGCATAAAGATGTCTTGCCTCACCATGAATTGGAACAAAATATTCTGGTTTTATGAGTTGTAGCATAATTTTTAATTCTTCACTTGAAGCATGTCCAGAAACATGAACTCCGTCTTCTTCTCTATAAATTACTTCAGCATTTAAATTAAAAAGTGAGTTTATAATTTTATTAACATACTCCTCATTACCAGGAATTGGATGAGCAGAAATAATTACTGTGTCTTTTGGAAGAATTTTTATTTTATCATGTGTTGAATTTGCAAGACGAGTTAAACCAGAAAGTGGCTCTCCTTGACTTCCAGTTGTTAAAATTACAAGTTTTTCTTCAGGAATGAGAGGTAGTTCATCGATTGAAACTGTAAGATCGTTTGGAATATTTAAATAGCCAAGTTTTTTTGCAATTGTTATAATATTTACAAAACTCTTTCCATCAACATAAACTTTTTTATTTAATTTAAATGATATATCAAAAATTTGTTGTATTCTATGAATATTTGTAGAAAATGTTGTAATTATAATTCTTCCTTTTATTTTTCTAAAAAGATCAAGAAGTCTTTCTCCAACAATTCTCTCAGAACCTGTGAAACCTTCTTTTGTTGCGTTTGTAGAATCTGAAAGAATGAGTAGCACTCCCTCATGTCCAATTTGACCCAATTTTTGAAGATCAATTGCTTTTCCATCTATTGGTGTTGTATCAATCTTAAAATCACCTGTGTGGAAAATTCTTCCAGAATATGGATTTTCAATTAAAAATCCAAGTCCATCTGGAATCGAGTGATTTACATAAACACCTTCGAGTGTAAAATTTCCAATTTTAAATTTTTCATTTGGCTTTATTTCAACTTCTTCATATGGCTTAAACTTCCCTGGAATAACAGTTGAAGCAAGACCAAGAGATAGTTTCGTGCCATAAATAGGAACTCTAACTTTTTCAAAAACATATTTTAATGAACCAATGTGATCGAGATGTCCATGAGAAATTACAATTCCTTTTAACTTATTTTTTATTTTCTCAATGTATGATAAATTTGGAATAACATATTCAACACCATACATTTCAATTTCAGGAAATTTAAAACCAGCATCTAAAATAAAAGCAGTCTCATTATCTTCAAAAACTATCATATTTTTACCAATCTCATTTAAACCCCCTAAAAATGTGATTTTAACAAATTCATTGGATAATTCTTCTAAATTCATCTTCTGTAATATCTCCACAAACTCCAAAACTAAATTTTTCAAATTCAAGTTTATAAAATTCTTCCATTAAATTATCTTTATTAACTTTTTGAATTTTATCTATTGTATCCTCTATTCTCTCAACATAGCCTTTTCTAAAGAAATTAACTCCATTTCTTTCACTTTTTGCTAAGGAATTTTCAAGTTTAAGTAAAAGATTTCCAATTAAGAACTCTTTACTCCTTTCTATCTCTTCATCTTTAAATGATTCCTTTCTAATTGTTTCAAATTCATTTTTTATTTCATATAAAACTTTCTGAAGGTTATTTTTACTTGTTGCAAAATAGATAACACCAGCACCAGTTTGTTTGTATGAAAGATTAAAAGAGTATATTGAATAAACAAGACCCATATCCTCTCTTATTCTTTGAAATAATCTTGATGACATACCTCCACCAAGAGTGTTAATTAAGACAATTTGTGTAGGATACTCTTTTGCCAAAACAGATGTTGATTTAAATCCCATATGAACATAAACTTGTTTTATATCTTTATGTCTTACTTTAATATCACTTATAAATTTAGGTTCTTCGAGAAAATTTATCTTTTTCTCATAATCAAATCTTCTTAATTTCTCTTCTATTTTCTTTTTGACATAATCAAAATCTAAATTTCCATAAAAAGAGATTATTATGTTTTTGGGATGATAAAAATCTTTAAAAAATGATAGCAAGGAGTCTCTTGTTGAATTTTTTATATTTTCAACTTTCCCTATCACATCATAAGAAAAAGTAGAATTACCCCACATTGCTTTTTTAAGTTCAATTAAAGAAAGTTCTTCTGGCGAATCTTCAATTGAGTTATATTCTTCAATTACAACATTTTTTTCTTTCTCAATCTCATTGGGTGGAAATATTGGATTTTGAATTATATCTAAAAGTACATCACTTGCCTTTTCAAAACTTTTATCTCTTCCTCTTATGTAATATCCGGTATATTCACTCGAAGTAAATGCATTCATATCACAACCTATTCCTTCAACTTCAATTGAAATCTGTTTTGAATCTCTTCTTTGTGTACCTTTAAAAACAAGGTGTTCTATAAAGTGAGAATAACCATTAGTATTCTCACTTTCATAAATAGAACCAGCAGGTACCAAAATAAAAAGAGAGAAAGATGGGAAATTTTCTCCTTTTTGATAAATTAATGTTGAGCCATTAAATAGTGGCTCAACCTTTACTAAACTTTCATCCATCTATTTATTTTTTATCTTTTCTCCTTTCTCTATCTTCATCGTCGAAAATAATTCCTTTTTGAGTTAAATTTACTCTTCCTAAATCATCAATATTTGCAACTTTTACAATAATTTCATCACCAACTTTTGGCCAAAGTTTTGTGTTTTTTGCAATACTACTTCTCATTTGTGAAACATGAAGAAGTCCATCTTTGTTTGGAGTCAACTCAACAATCAAACCAAACTCTCTAACTTGTAATACTTTTCCAAGATAAATTCTTCCTACTTCGATATCTTGAGTTAATTCTTTAATCATTTCTCTTGCTTTTTCACCAGAATTATAATCTGGAGCAGTAATATATATCCTTCCTGTTGGTTCTATATCAATTTTTACATTTGTTTCATCTATTATCTTTTTAATAAATTTTCCTTGAGGACCAATAACATCTTTAATTTTAATTGGCTCAATCTCCATAACTATGACTCTTGGAGCAAGTGGAGAAATTTCTGGTCTTGGTTTATCAATAACTTTTAACATTTCACTTAAAATGTAAAGTCTTCCTTCTTTCGCTTGTCTTAATGCCTTATCAATAATTTCAAGATCTATTCCTTTAATTTTTATATCCATTTGAAGAGCAGTAACTCCAACCTCTGTTCCTGCAACTTTAAAATCCATATCTCCAAGATGATCTTCCATTCCTTGAATATCAGATAAAATTGTATATTTATCTCCCTCTTTTATAAGTCCCATTGCAATTCCTGAAACAGGCCTTTTAATTGGAACTCCAGCATCCATAAGAGCAAGAGTTGAACCACAAACTGAAGCCATTGATGTTGAACCATTAGATTCTAAAACTTCAGATACGACTCTAATTGAATATGGAAATTCAACCTCATCTGGAATTACTGCTAGGAGTGCTCTTTCTGCAAGTGCTCCATGTCCAATCTCTCTTCTTGATGGACCTCTAAGAGGTTTTACTTCGCCAGTTGAAAATGGTGGAAAATTATAATAATGCATATATCTTTTTGTAAATTCCTCTTCAAGTCCTTCAATTAATTGTCCCTCTTTAAGACCACCTAAAGTCACAACAGAAAGAACTTGTGTTTGTCCTCTGGTAAATAAACCAGATCCATGAGTTTGTGGAAGAAGGCCTACTTTTATATAAAGAGGCCTTATTTCATCTGGTCTTCTTCCATCAACTCTTATATTTTTCTCTATAATTCTCTTCCTTACGTATTCTTTTAAAATTTTTGTAAATGTATAATCGAGTTTTTTTATTAATTCATTCTCTTCTTTTGAAAATTCCTCTTTTGTTTCAAAATCAGTAATAAAGAATTTAAAAAGTTCCTCTTTTAATTTTTCTAACTCTTCTTCTCTTTTTGTCTTTTCAGGAAAGTTTTCAAGAATATCTTCAAATTTTGGTTCTAAGAAATCTTTTGATTTTTGAATTATCTCTTCTTCAATAAGAAGTGGTTCAACAATTATCTTTTCTTTTCCATGTTCTTTAGCAAATTCTTTTATTGCTCTTGCAATATTTTTAATCTCATCATGTGCAATTTCAAGTGCTTTAAGAATATCTTCTTCTTTTACCTCTTTAAGACCTGCTTCAACCATAACAATGTAATCTTCTGTACCAGCAATAACAATATCCATTTCGCCTTGATCAATTTCCTCAAAAGTTGGATTAATTATGAATCTATCTCCAATTTTACCAACTCTTACTGCACCAACTGGACCTAAAAATGGTGCAGAAGAAAGAGATAGGGCTAAAGATGCTCCATTTAAAGCAAGTATATCTGCGGGATTCTCCTTATCTTGTGATAAAACCATAGCAATTATTTGAACATCATTAAAGAAAAATTCTGGAAATAGAGGTCTTAATGATCTATCAACAAGTCTTGCTTTGAGTATCTCTTCATCAGTTGGTTTTCCTTCTCTTTTGTAAAAACCACCAGGAATCTTTCCAACTGCATAAAGTTTTTCTTCATAATCAACAACAAGTGGTAAAAAATCTTGACCTTCTTTTGGCTCTTTGCTAACTGCACAAGTAACTAAAACAACAGTACCACCACATTTAACAAGAGTTGAGGCATCTGCTTGTTTTGCAACTTCACCAATTTCAAAAATATACTTTTTATTAGAAATTTCAATTTCTAAAGACCGTTTATTTATATCTAAAATCATTTTTCTCCTTTAGAGTTAAATTTATTTTCTTAAATTCAAACTCTCTATAAGTTGTAAATATTTATCGTAATCTTTCTCCTTTAAATAATTAAGGAGTTTCCTTCTTCTTCCAACCATCTTAAGGAGTCCTCTTCTTGAGGAGTGATCTTTTTTATGCTCCTTAAGATGTTCAGATAATCTTCTAATCTTTTCAGTTAATATAGCAATCTGCACTTCAGGAGATCCAGTATCTCTTTCATGTATTCTAAACTTTTCTATGATCTCCTGCTTCTCCTTTTTATCTAACATCTTTACCTCCTAACCTACCCTTTAACCCAGATTAACTTTATCCAGGTTAAGGATCATTGGCTTTCAACTTCACTTTTAAAAATTATATCACATTAGAGATATTTTTCAAATTTTTACTATAATTTCATTTTTTCCAACCTATAATATCATTTGCTGCAATAATTCCAGAAATCACAACCCCCTCAATTCCACCACCTGGAAAAGTTGAGGCTCCTGCAAGATATAAACCTTTTATTGGAGTTTTAAAGAATGGTCTTTTTGTTTCAATTGATTGATCAAAAGAGTAAAGTGCACCCTCTGGCATAGAGGTATATCTTTCAAAGGTTTTTGGCGTTGCTCCCTCTTTAATTAAAATTTTATTCTTAACCTCTGGTATAACCTTCATCAACTTTTCTATTGATTCATTAATTAATTTTTCTTTCAATTTTTTATAATCCTCACTCTCTCTTTCTGGAAAATCATAATAATTTGCAGCACTTATTATCGTTATACTTGATTTATTTTGAAGAGCATAACTTGGATCGGCATTTGAATTTATAACAATATCAATATTTTGATCTAAATCTTTAATTAAATTTGGATAGTCTTTAAGATCAACATCAACTCCTAAAAATGTCATAAAACAAGATGGTGACATTTTTAAACTTTTTATATACTCAATATAATCTCTATCAATTTGATTTAAATCAATAAGTTTTAAAAATGTTGTTTTTCCATTTATATTTGAAATAACTATATCTGATTTAAAAAATTTATCTTTTGCAATGACTCCTTTTATTTTTCCATTCTCAACAACTATTTTTTGAACTTCATAATTTGTTAATACCTTTCCACCATACTCTTCAATTTTTGTTTTGAGGGAATTTGAGAAGTTTTGTGCACCACATTTAGGAAAATAGCCACCAAAAAGAAAATATGAAACACAATTTGTTAAAGCACTACTTGCATAAATTTTATCAGGTGATGCACCAATATAACCTACAAGAGAAGAAATGAGTTTTTTTAAAAACAAATCTTTAAAATGCTCATTAAGTTTTTCTTCAAAAGTTTTATTCATCCAGTCATAAAAATTTGGGTGTTCTTTTGGATAATTTACAAGATATCTTACACCAAGAACTTTATAAATTAACTCACCTGGTAGAGGAGAACCAAAAAATTTTGTTTCTTTATAACATTCAAGATAAGCATTTTTTGCTTCATTAAAAAATTTTACAATGTTATCTTTCTCATGAGGAAATTTTTGACATAGAAGATTTATAAAACTATTTAAATCTTTTTGTTCTATTTTTTCACCATTTAAAATAAAGAGGGTTTTATTTTTTACAAAAAGAGAGTTTTTATCTAAATTTAATTCATTTAATAAGAAATTTACTGGTCCACCTTCCCACAATCCACTTACATCTTCAACTCCAGTATTAAAAACAAACCCTTTTCTTCCAAAGGAAGAGGAATATCCTCCAACTTTATAATGCTTTTCAAGAACTAAAACTTTGAAACCCTCTTTTGCAAGTAGTGCGGCAGAAGAAAGACCTCCAATTCCAGATCCAGCAACTATTACATCATATTCATCTGGTGCTTTCTCTTTTGATTTGTCAATTTTAATGTGAAAATCATATTTTTTTAAAAAAGTTTCATAATTTTTTTTAAGAAAATATTCTGGTGCTTTTGAAGGAAAAATAATAGAAAAAATTATACCCAATAAAATTAATGAATTTGTAAAAATTATATTCAAAGGAAAGGATGATATTAGAGATAAAATTGTGTTTAAGCCATAAATTAAGGCCCAAAATAGAGTTATTATATTGTTTACAAGAATGAAAGTTTTATCTTTCCACAACACCTCTGGATAATCTCTTTTTGAAACTTGAAATGTATATGGATTTTTAATTAAAATAGAAAAAATAGCCATTATAAAAAGAGTAAAATAGCCTAAAGAACCACTTTTTTCATAAAAAAGGGAAGTTTTTAAAATAGATGTAAAAATTAAAGCAATTAAAAAATAAAAAAGAGTGAATAGATCCATTAAGTTATAATCTTTTCTCTTAAATTGAGGAATAAGAAGGAAAATTGTAATTAAAAGTGGAATTAGGATAGAAAGGATGTTTTTTGAAAAAGAGGTGCTCCAATAAATTATCCAGGGAATAAAAGAAAACAAAATATAAAACATCCCACTTACTTTTACTTTTTTCATTTAGCTACCTCCATAAATTTTATTTTATTATCATGACAAATTAATTGAATTGTCCAACGAGATGATATAAGAGCAGATGGTAATCCACCACCAAGTAATGTCCAATGACCTGATATATAAAAGTTTTTTAACTTCATAAATTTTCTTGGAATTATAACATTAAAATTTTTAGGAGTCAATAGCCATCCCTCAAATGATCCTTTATAATTTTCAGTATAACGCTCAAATGTAATTGGTGTTGCAATATCCCAAATTTCAATATCATTTGTAATTTTTGGAAATTTATAATCTAAATTATATAAAATCTCTTCAAATATTCTATTTTTCTCTTTTTTATACTCATCTTTTATATCATAAAGTTTTCTCCAATAATCATAATTACTATTAAAAGCAATAGTGATTAAAGTTTTTCCTTGTGGAGATAAAGTTGGATCGAAATTATGAATTCTAACTCTCATGCGATTTTCATATTTATTATCAATTTTTATAGATTTTTTTAATGATATATCAAAACCCTCAATTGAATATGGTAAGTCTTTAAAAGTTCTATTAACTCCTAAAGAAATGTATAATAGTGGTGGAAAAATAGGCATATCGAACAATTTTTTAATTTTTTCATCAACATATTTACCTTCAAGCAATTTAAAAATTGTTTTATATAGATCTGAAGCAGAGATAACTATATCTGAATAGTGTTTTGTTCCATTTTCAAGTTCAACACCAATTGCTTTATCATCTTTAATTAAAATCTTTTTTACGGGTGAATTATAGTTTATTTTTCCACCAAGTTCTAAATATCTTTTTTCGATACCTTTGGCAAAAGAAAAAGATCCACCAATTGGATACCCTGCTTCTTTTTTATGTAACCATGTTAAAGTTAAAGATAAGAAAAAGAGAGAAAACTCTGGAAACCATAATCTTAAAAAAAGGTTTTTAAGATGCTGGTTTTTAAATCGGGATGCAAAATCTGAAATTGAAATTTTTGATAAACTTCTCATTAAATTCAAGAAAGGTGCTATTTTTGAAATTAATTTTAAACCATCATTTAATGTGTACAATTCAGGTGGTTTCTCAAGCGGTTGTTGGAAATCAATTAATTTTTTTGAAAAATTTATAAAACTATCTATTTGATCTTTATCTTCAGGTGCAAAATTAATCATATTTTCTCTTAAAATGTCAAGATTTGTTGAAAAAGACAAATTTTTTCCATCTTCTGTTTCATAATTTAAATATTCATCAAAATACACAAACTCTTTTTCCTGAACTGCACCTATCTCTTCCCAAAATTTATAAAAAGCAGAACTTGGAGATGAACCAACAAGCCAATGAATACATCCATCAATTGTGTAACCATTTCGCTGCCAAGATGTACATAATCCTCCTGGTTTATCATGTTTTTCAAAAATTTGAGTTTGAAAACCGCTCATCTGTGCATAACAACCTGCTGATAAACCAGCAACTCCTGCTCCTATAATTATTATTTTTTTCTTATGTGATATCATATTTTGTCTCTCCTTTCTTTTTTATAAAAATTTTATAATAATCTTGTGTTAAAATTAATAAAAGGGAGGTGTTGAAAATGAATGGAATAATTCTTAGTTTCTTTTTAAGCATAATTCTATTAATAAGGCTTCTTCCACTTAATGCAACAACTAATTTAATAGTTAACATAATTTCTGGAGTACTTTTTATTTTACTTGGTTTGTCTGAAGTTAGTGAAAAAGGTTGGAAAGCTTATATCATATCTTTTGTTGGTCTTCTCTTTATAATTACTTCATTTTTCCCAAAGTTGAGAATAGGAACAAACTATATTACCATTACAATTATTTTCTGTCTAATAATTATTGCAATATCACTTTATACAGAAACAAAATTATTTAAATTTAAAAGGAAAAAAGAATAAATTTTAGAAAAATAGTTTATTTATTATTTTTTCTATTTGTGAATAAACTTTATTTAGAGGTAAATTTTTCTCTTCTGCAATTCTTTTTATATCTTCATATTCAGGTGTGATCTTTTTGTTATCTCCAAAATAAGAGATTTTAACTCTAATTTTTCCAAACTCTGTATCAATTTCTTTTATCTCTCTTTTTAAAAAAATTTTTTCAACTTTATTTATCCTTACTCCAATTGAAGATGTCTCTCTAAAAATAAAATCTATCAAATCACTTTTATCTTTTTCCTCACACAAAATAGAAATTTTATATGCTGGTCTATTTTTTTTCATATATATAGGAGTAAAGAAGAGATCAAGTGCACCTAAGGAGAATGCTTTTTCCATAATAAAGCCAAAAATTTGTGGATTCATATCATCTATATTTGTTTCAATTAAGATATTATAATCTTTTAAATAATCCTCTTTCAACTCACCAACAAAAATTCTTAAAATATTTGGTATATCAAAATCTTTTTCTCCCAGACCATAACCTATTTTTTCAATTCTCATTAATGGGACATCTCCAAAAGTTTCAGCAAGAGTTGTAATAATTGCAGCACCTGTTGGAGTTGTTATTTCACCAATAACTCCGTTTGAATAAATTGGTACTCCTTTTAAAAGTTCTAAAGTCGCTGGTGTTGGAACTGGAAAAACTCCATGAGAGATTTTTACAAAACCGCTACCTACTGGAACTGGTGATGAATAAATCTTTTCAATATTTAATATCTCTATACCAACAACAGAACCAACAACATCAATTATTGTATCTATTCCACCAATTTCATGAAGATGTACACTACTTTTATCCTCATTATGTATTTTTGCTTCAGCATCAATTAATCTCTCTAAAATTTTAATGCTTTTCTCTTTAACACTCTCTTTTAATGAACTTTTTTCAACAATTTTTATAAGATCAACTCCTTTTCGTTCCTCTTCTTTTTCATAAATTTTTATGTCAAATTTTGTACCAAAAATTCCTTTTTTCTCTTTCTTATTTGCTTCTAAATCAAAACCTTTTAAATTTAATTTATTAATCTCCTCTTTTAAATCTGATAAAGAAAGACCTGCATCAAGAAGTGAACCAATTATCATATCTCCACTTACACCATTTACTAAATCAAAATAAGCAATATTCATTCGCTCTCTCCAATTTTATTTATTAAACTTGCTACAAAACCTGCTCCAAAACCATTATCAATATTTACAACTGCAACTCCAGGGGAACATGAATTAAGCATTGTTAAAAGAGCACTGACTCCACCAAAATTTGCTCCATAGCCAACACTTGTTGGAACAGCAATAACTGGAACATTTACCAATCCACCAACAACACTTGGAAGAACTCCATCCATTCCTGCTACAACAATAAGAACTTTTGCTTCTCTTATTTTTTGTAGATTATCAAAAAGCCTATGAATTCCTGCAACTCCAACATCATAAATTTTTTCAACACTATTTCCCATAATTTTTGCAGTTTCATATGCCTCTTCTGCAACAGGAATATCAGAGGTACCAGCAGTAAGAATTATAATTTTTCCTACTTCTTTTGGTTTTTCTTCACAAATTGAAATTGTTTTAGCAAAAGGATTAAATTCAGCATTTTCTATTTTATCTTTTACAAGTTTAAATAAATTTTCGTTTGCTCTTGTTGCAAGAATTTTTTTTGATTTCTCATAAAGTTTTAAAATTATCTTTAAAGCATCTTCATCTTTTTTTCTTTCACAAAAAACAACTTCAGGAAAACCTTTTCTTATCTCTCTTAAGTGATCAACTTTTGCAAAACCAAGATCTTCATAAGGAAGTTCTTGAATAATTTTTAATATCTCTTCAAGATTAATTTTATTTTCTTTAAAATCCAATAAAATCTTCTTTAAATAATCTAAATCCATTTTAAACTTTTAACCAAATTTTTATTTTTCTCTTTATTGTATCCATTTAAATCAACAAAAACCTTCTCAAAGCCAATTTCTTTTAATTTTTGATTTATTTTATCACTGTTTTTAAAAACAATCTCTAACTCCTCTTTTAATACTTCAATTTTTGCAAAATTCCCTAAAATTCTTACCCTTATAAGAGATAAACCTAAATCTTTCAAAAATGTTTCTCCTTCTTCAATTTTTTTTAGTTTTTCATAAGTTATTTTATCTTTATATGGAATTCTTGTTGCAAGACAAGATTGAGGAGGCTTATTCCAAATAGGAATATTAAATCTTTTAGCAAGTGATCTTATTTCATCTTTGGTAAATTTTAACTCAAGAAGAGGAGAAATTATTTTAAGTTCTTTTAGTGCTTTTAAGCCAGGTCTATAGTCACTCAAATCATCAAAATTTGTTCCATCTAATATATTTTCAAAACCTAATGAATGAGAAAAATTTAAAATTTCTGAAAAAATCCTCTTTTTACAAAAATAACATCTCTTTTCACTATTTTTAACTATTTCTTCATCATCCAAAATTTTAATTTTAATAATAAAATTTTTTATTTTTCTCTCTTGAGTAAATTTTTTTATGAACTCAATCTCTTCTCTTTTTTGAAACTCACTATCAATTGTTATTGCAATTACATTATCATTTAACACTTCATGTGAGAGAGTTAAAAGGAACGTTGAATCAACACCACCAGATGAAGCAATTGCAACTTTTTTAAGGCTTTTTAAATAGTTTTTAAGATTTTCTAATTTCTCCTCTAACTCCATTAAAATTTATCTATCCTCTTCTTCTCCTAAATCCTCTTCCCAAATATCTTCTTCGTCTTCTTCCTCTTCTTCAAATTCTTCTTCAAAATCTTCTTCAATTTCACTTATTATATCTTGAAGACTATCTTCTCTTTCTCTTATTTTTTCAATCAAGATTTCTCTTAATTCATCTTCATCATATAACTCTTCTAAAATTTCAAAAATGTCGTAATTGTCAAGTGTTTGGAGTTCTTCGTAAATGTCATCAATTAACTCTTTTAAATCTTCATAATCTTTATAACTTTTTAAATCTCTAATAAGATCTTCTATTCTCATATTAACTCTCCTTTTTTAAAAGAAATTACATTTTATATTTTACAAGTTTTTAAAGATTTTTAAATATATTAATCTCTTATTTTTGGTTCATAAAATAGTTCTATAAAACTATCCCAATATGATGGAAGTGTATCCCATGGATTTGGTTCAGAGTCATCTGTACAATAGATAAAACCAATATTATCTGATTTATTAATAACTATTTTTGTTTTCTCAAAGTTTTTAACATCATAAACCAAAACTGCAAAGCGACTTCTTGGATAATTTTTCACATATTCAGGAAATTTATGTTTTAAAAAATTTGAATAGTTATCTTCAAAAATAACAATTGTATCACCTATTTTCTCTTTTAAAAACTCTTCATCAATAGAAATTCCAGGATTTAAAATAACCCACTTAAACCCTCTCTTTTTAGCATAGTTATAAATTTCTTTATAATATTGAATTGATTCAGAGGAGTTATTTACCTCATCGTAAAATATTCCAAATAAATTGTAATTTTTATAAAATTTTAAATATTTTTCAACATCCTCTTTTACTTTGTCTAAATCTCTTTTTCCATAATTTGTTGGTATATAACAAAAAATTTTAATTCCTTTAATATTTATAAGAGATAAACCAATCTCATAATCTGGATTGATAGAATCTCCTGGCCCATCATCTGGATTTATAATTACCCAAATTTCAGTGTTTTGGTGTGTATCTTTTAGTCTTTTCCATTGATAAGATTCATCCCAATGGTTTGGATAGATATAAAAGGGAAAAAGAACTCTTTTATTAACAAACAAAATACTTCTTATATCACTAATAAATATCAAATTTAAAATTATAATCAAAAAATTATTTTTAAAAATAAATTTTTTAAAAACTCTTTAATCATTAATAAAATTATAAAAAAACTTTTAAAAATTTCAGCACAAACAAGTTTATGTCCTGGAATTCTTTGAAAAAAATTCTTAAAAATTGATTTTAAATAATTTTTAATTAGTTTTAATCTTTTAGGCAAGATATAACAAAGAATATTTAGGATACAAATTAATTATACAAACTTTGATTCTAATCTTTTCTTTTTTTACAAATTTCTTACTTTCTGTTATGGAGTTAAAAATCAAAATTTTTACAATAACTTAAAATAGTTGTTGTTTGAAAATTCCTAATTACTTTCTTAAGAATAAATAATATGTGCAATGAGGAAAAAATATTTTATTTTTTGTGCTATTTTAGAGTATGTTAAAAAGGTATGAGCAACGAATATCTGAGCTACTTTTGAATTACAAATTATAAAAGGAATTACAATTTTTCTTTTTTTTGAAATATTTATTATACAAATTGCTTCAACTACTTTATCCAAAATAATTGTTTTTTATAAAAAATAATATCTTATTCGTGTAAACTTAGAATCATTCTCCAATTATGAGACTTATTTTAATGAATAGTAAAATCTTTTAAAATTTTTATTTTTTCATTAACTTTAATATAGAAAACTCTTTATTAAAAAATAATTTATTTTTAAAAAATTTTGATACTTGTTTAGAAAAGATTAGTTCATCATGTATAATAAAATATTTTATTCATTTAATAATTCTATACCTGCTTGTTCAAAAGCCTCAAGAACTTTATCTTCATATTCAGATTTTGTTATTTTTCCTTCTTTTGCCTCAATTTTTAACTCAACATTTACATTTTCAAATTTCTGATTTATAAAGTGTAAAACATTTGCAACATCAACTAATTTATTTTTAGGAATTTTTAATTTCAATTTAATTTCATTCATTAAATTTTGATCTTTTATTACAACTTCTGGTGGTTGTGGTTCTATCATTATGTTATTATCTACTTCAACATCAATTAAAGTTTGTGATTCAACAAATTTTTCTTCTTCTTTTCTACACAATTTTTTGTTTATTAAAAACATATCTTCGATTGATTCATTTGTTATATCTTCATTGAAAAATTTACATTTAATCTCTTCACCCTCTTTATAACCAATTCCAAACAAACCATTCTTCACACCATCTTTTATGCCCTTTAAAATAACTTCATCATTTTTAATTCTCATTTCACCTGGGGTTTTATAAAATAGTTCAATAAATGATTTTATTTCTATATACTCTGAATTTTTTAAATATTTTTCTTCAATTATTTTTGCTGATAATTTTTCAAGAATTTCTTCATCAACTTTTAATTTTTCATATATAACAGAATCGAGGTATGCTAATGCACCATATGTTGGAATACCAAGATTTATTTCTTTAAACCCATATTTATTTGGAATAGAAATTAATCTATAATAACTCATTAAATTAAACGAAGAACTGGATTCATTATTTTTTATTTTTACTAAAATATTATTTTTTTGATTTTCTGTTAAATTATAAGTACTTTCATTTTTTAATTTTTCGTAAGCAATTTTATCTTTAATAAAATTTTCGATATTAATTTTCTCTGATTCCATAGGATATGAGAATATTAGTGTATTTTTATAAATTCTTGGCCTCTCACCATAATTTTCATATATTTTTTGAATATCATCCTTATTTTTTAATATCACAAGTTTTAATCTCTTATCATCAGGAATATCATTTGAAAAGTTTGGCCAAATCTTAATAACAAATTCTGATTTTGAAGAAATTGTTTTTTGAATTAATTTTTTTAATTCTTCCTCTATTTCATTATTTGTAATATTCTCTTTAATAGTAAGAATAACTCTGTTTAAATTTGGTTGATTTGTGAAAAATAAGCCACTATCTGAAAGATAAAATAGTTTCTCTTTGAGTTTTTCTATTGCTTCAACAATTATTGCGCTTGATTCTTTTGGTATCACAGTTGATAATTTAATTTCATTCATTGAGGCCCCTCTTTCTTTTCCGCCAGAAAATGAATATAAAAAAATTGTTGTTGCTATTTTTGTTCCAAGACTATATGAAAGATAAGATATGCCTAAATCTTTATCAACAATTTTTGCACCTGAATTAAAAGATGTGATATCAGCAGAAATTACACTATCATATTCTTGACCAATGTGTTTTATTAATTCTCTTCTTATTTCAGTATTATTTAAATCAAAATCTGAAATTCTAATGAAGGGTATTTCTTTTTTTAGAAGAGAATGAACAACTAATGCAAGTATTCTTAAAACCCCTCTTGTTCTTTGAAATGTTGGAAAACTCCCCCATCGTTTGTATAAAACATCAATAACTTCGGGTTGAAAAGGATAACTTTTTATAAATTTTTCTCTATATAAACTTTTTTCAATACCTTGTGGTATCAAATTTTCTCTCTCTAAATAATCAATATAATCATCAATAACCTTTTTTGCTTCATGCTCATCAATATAACTAAATAATCTTCTTTTTATCACATCTGCAACTTCTTCATCTTTAACTGGAGTATAAATTTTCTCTATTCTTCCGACAATCTTCTGAAGTTGCTGAAAAACTTTTTCTCCAGTTTCATCATAATGTTCAATTATGCTTGATGGAAGGGATAAAATTAAAACTGCATTACCAATTGAAGAAATTGATTGGGTTAATTCTTGAATAAAAGCAAGAGTTTGGGCAGCTAAATTTGAATCACCAACCTTAACTCCAGATGCTTTTGTCAGATATTCAAGAACCTCATCCATAAGAATTAAAATTGGTAGTTTATTTTTAAGCAAATTTTCTATATTTTCTCTTCCTGGTGAAACCTTTTGTTTTAGTTTTTCAACTTTTCCTGTTAATTGTTTTTCCATTTCTTCCCATAATGTTGTATCCTTCGGATTTAAAACTGTTCCATCGATTACAACTATATTTACATTTTTTTCTTTCGCCTTATGATAGAGTGCTATTAATGAATGAGTTTTACCACCACCAAATGGAGTTTGAAGTTGAATTACAGAATCACCTACTCCTGAAAATAATCTTTTTTCAACAACATCTATCAGATTTTTAAGTCCATCAGTTAAATAAGTTTTTCTAAAGAAAATATCACTATTTTTATATTCATCTGGTGCTTCACTTGTATGAACTTTCCAAAGGTCTGCTGCAAAAACATCCATTGTAAGTCTTCCTTCAAGGATGTCATTGTGAGGCCTTGCAATTTTTAAAAAAGATATATTATTCATTTATAAGGCAACCTCCCTTCTTCTTTTATTTCACTTATTAATTTATCTTTTCCTGATAAAAATCCATCTAAAAGTTTCTTCTCACCACTCTCAGGAGGAAGAGTTTCTGAAATTGCTTGAGCAAATCTATAAAAAGAGTCTCGAATTCCATAACCTGAATCTTGTAGAACCGTTTTAATTTCATTCTTTTTTCCTACTTTCCATAAAAGTAAAACATTGTGAAGAATATCAACCATCTCTTTTGAATCTTTAAGTTCTTTAATTTCTCTTTCATTTGGACCTAAAACTTTTATAAATTCTTTTTCTTTTTTTATGAAACTTTTATTCCAAACTTTTTCTAAATCGATTCCTACAGATTGAGCGAGTTTTTTTGCTTCATCAAACTCAACTTTTACCTCTCCATAAGTCCATCTATATAAAAGATAAAATTTTGAAAGTGGAGAAAGTTCTTGAGATATTCCATTGTGTAAAATTTGTTTAACAACATAATCTGTTACAATTTCTCTTACAAATTCCAGAAGTTTATCTGCTCTAACAACATTTCCTTCAAAATCAAGAACTTTTTCATATTTACCGAAAATTTCAATTGATGAACCAATTGCTGAAATAAAATAATCTGCACCTGAAATTCCTTCGTTCCATAATTTTTCAAGTTTTTCAAAAATATATTTTTTTATCTCTTCTTTTACATCATTAAACCATCCAACTTCAATCTTTTGAATTTTTCGAGCAATAATATAGATAGATGAAGCAAGAGATGCTGTCTCTTTTGCATTTAATCTTGATTTCATCTCTGTGTCAATTGGCCACGACGCAGTAATTACTAAACCAGAATCTAAAAGTGAATTTATAAGAGTTTCCCAACCAAATGTTGATTTATGTGTATAAACTATAACTGCAATACCATTTGGTTTTAAAATGCGATATATTTCTTGTAGTGCTTTTTTTAAATTTTCTTCATAAAACTCTTTTGCTTTTTGTTCTCCACCATGTCTTACTGGATTAGCAACAATTTCTTTTGATTTTGGAGTAAGTGGAGTTGAAAAAAGTTCGGGGTATAAATCACCAATAGATCTTTTTAACCAAACATAAAAGAAATCTGAAAGTTCAGCATAATTGATATTATCATAATAAGGTGGATCTGTAAAAACAGCATCAAAATAGTTATCTGGATATGGAAGAGAAATGGCTGATAATTGTGAGATGACTGTAGGGTAAGAAATTTTTGAGATATTTTTTATAGATTCTAATATTGGCTCTAAACTCCATTGACCTCTTGAGTCACTAAATGGATCAGCTTCACCATAATCCCAAATCATTGGAAGTGCTTGCCTATCAAATGCTCTTTCAAAAGATATAACATCAGATCTCCATCTTGTTAATGTATTCAGATACGTTACTAATCGATCTATTCCTATACCTAAATAACTCGCCACTGCTTTTGCGTATTCTTTTTCATAACCTTCAGAAATCATCTTTTGATATGCTTGTTTTACTTTTTCTGTAAGAGTTATTAGTGCGAGTTTCTGGCGAGAATTAAAAAGATCACCCCATTTTGTAAAGCCATAACCCCGACCAGCAACAGTATTAGGGTCTTTGGTGTTCATTTCCTCATCTGGCACAGGATCAATTCTCCATTCATTCATAAGTTTTTGTCTTTTCTCTTGAAGATATTTTTCTGCCTCTTTGAAAATCTCAAAATCTCTTTCATTTGCAAGGCGATATGTTTTTCCATCTTTGTTTGGTTGATGCAAAATAACTGCTATCATTCTTTGCCCTGATTTTCCTTCTTGAAAAAGTTTTCTTACTTGTTTATCATCAATAACAGTTCCACAAACTGGACATGTTACAATTGCTCTTGAAACAGTTCCTTTTTCAGGATTAAAATTTTCAGGAAATGGTTTATTATCTTGCCCAACAATTTCAAACTCAACTTTATTGTTTCTAACAAATGGTCTTAATGATATTTTTTTATTATTCTTTTTAGCAAGCCAAAATTGTCGCATTAAAGGAATCTCTGCATTACAAGACGGATTTTGACATGGTATTGTTCTTGCCCAAATATATCCAACAGGAATTTTACCATCTGGATCATTTGGATAAAATTTTCCAATCTCTTTTTTTGCTTCATTTACAACAAAATTCCCCCATTTTTTAACATCTTCAAGAAGTATATTATTTACATATATTTTTTTTATTTCTCCTTTTTCTATAGGTTCCCCTTTAATCAAAATCTCACCTGGAACTCCATATTTTTGTGGATATTCGAGAGTACATTTTAATATAAGTATTGCAACGGGATTATATTCATTTGCATAAGTTTCAAGACCAAGTCTTAAACATTCAAGAGGAATTGAACCTCCTCCTGCAAATGGATCGATTACTTTTAAATTTGAGTTTCCATTTGCTTTTAAAATATCTTCTCTTGCTTTTTTTATTATTTGTTCATTTAATGAATTTTCCCATTTTGAAAGATTAATTATAAATTTTTTCTTTTCTTCCAACTCTTCTCTATTTTTTGGTGCTGGTATAAGTGCAGCATAAGATGTTGCTCTTGATGAAGCAAGTGGTCTTCTTGCCCACCAAATGTGAAGAGTTGAAATATGACCATGCCTTATGTTTTTTTCTCTTGAAGCCTCTTCTCCAACCTCTTTCACTGGAAAAGTTTCCTCAATAAAACTTTTCTTGATCATCCAACTTCTCCTTTATTTTTGATTTCATTTTCATTAATAATAAATTTTATATCAACAATCTTTTGAAGTTTCTCTATATTTTCATAGGGGTTTTTAATAATTCTTAAATCTGGCTTATTTACTACATTAAATACAACATAAAGATAATAATCATCTTCGAATCTTTTTGCTTTTAGAAATTCATTAAATGTTAAAATAATATCTCCATAATCTTTTCTTGCTTTAACTTCAATATATCTTATCTCTTTTTCACCTTTTGATTTTATATCATATCCAAGATTTTCTTTTGAAACATCAATTGGTTCTCTTCCATGTTCTTTTTCGTATTTAATAACATATTCCATTCCCATTCTTTCAATTTCTTTATCGCTTTCCATCATATCTTTTGATCTAGGTTTTACATAAATTACTCCAACAAGTTTTGGTTTAGAAATAGTTAAGTTTTTTTCATTCTCAAGTTCTTCTTCAAGTTTTTTCTTTGCTTCTTCATAATCTTTTTTTCTTTGTCCCATATTTTCAAACCTTTTATTATTTAATTTATTATTCTCAATATATTTTATCATTTCTATTTCAAGTTCATTAATTAAATACTCAAGTGATTTTATACCATATTTCCTTTTGATATCTATTTGTCTTAATCTCTCCTTTAAAAGTTCATCTTTATATTTTTGAATTATTTCGATTGATTTATTTATAACAACATCTTTGTTAAAATTTAAATTTTCTATATTAGATAGCGAATCACTAACTGGCTCCAAATCCCATAAAATAGATGGATTAACTTCAATTAAATTTTCACCATCATAATAAATTGAAAATATTTTTTTACCAACAACTTCGCCCAATCCATCTTTCACTTCTCCCTCATAAAAATAGATGAAGCCACAATATTTATTTTGAGGGTCTTCAAAAATTCCACCATTAAGTAATTCTTTATAATAATTTTTTAAAGACCATTCAATCATTGCCTCTAATAGTGGGTGACCAAAAGATATAAATTCTGCATCTGGATTTTTAAATGCCGTTTCTTTATCAAAAGTAATTTTTCTATAATTTCGTTGAATTGTGCCAAATTTAGATTTGAAATTAAAATCATTATTAAATTTTCGTAACTCATCTGGCACAGAATCTATTTCATAAAATTCACCCTTTTTTACTAATTTTCCATTTAAAATATTAAAAACTTTTTTAAAATACTCTTCTACATATTCTGGTATTAATCTATTTTCTTTCGCTTTTTCAGAAATTTCTTTTATTCTTGTAAAATCAATTATTTTTGTTGCAAGTGTTTCGCCAATTAATGTATCTTTTATTCTTCGAATATAATCTTCGTCAACTTTTATCTCAATTTCTTTTAGAATTTCATCAAGAGATTTTGTGTTTGATACTGCTTCAATCAAAAGTTGATAAAGATTTTTATCTTTGAAAACATCACCAATTATATCAAAGACTTTATCACTTCCTAAAGCTCTTCTTATTTCATCTAACTTTTCAAAAATCTTATTGAAAACTGTGCCTTCTCTTGTATCTACTGCTATAAGGTTAAAGATATGAACATCTTTTTGTTGTCCATATCTATGAATTCTTCCCATCCTCTGTTCAATTCTATTAGGGTTCCATGGTATATCATAATTAATCATTAGATGACAAAATTGAAGATTAATTCCTTCTCCTGCAGCTTCTGTTGCAACCATAACTTCTGTTCTATTCTTAAATTCTCTTTCTGCATCAATTCTCTCTTGTAAACTCATTCCACCATGTATACTATTCACTTCATAACCCCAAGATTTAATCTTTTTTACGAGATAATCAAGAGTATCTTTTGATTCAGTAAATATCAAAATTTTTCTATTTCCACCAATTTCATCAATTTTTTTAAAACCTTCTTCAATCGCTTTCTTTAATTCTTTTAATTTTACTTCTTCTTCATTGTTTATAATATCTTCTGCTTGCCTAATTAACTTATCAAGATTCTCAATCTCTTTTTTTAATTCTTGATAATTTTCAGCAACACTTATTGTCTCCCAATCTCTTTCTATCTTCCATCTCTCATTTTCTTCATAATCTTCTAACTCTTCAATTTTATTGAATGAAAAATTGCTATCGCTTAAAATTAATTCTTCTTTTTTATTATATATTTCTTCTAATTTTCTTTTTCTTCTCTTAAGTGATTCATAAAGCGCATAAGTACTTGATGCCATTCTTCTTTGGAGAATTAAAAGCGCAAAAGCAATATTTCTTTTTTTATCACTTTTTAATGCTTTATTATATTCCACAATAACATACTTTGATAATTCATTATAAAGCTCCTTTTCTTTATCTGATAAATAAAATTTTATAGTTTTTACAAATCTTCTTGTAAATAGAGGTTTTCCTTCAAAATCTCTTAAGTCTTCTTTCATTCTTCTTATAAATAAAGGGTTTTCTTTGTTTTTTATAGATTCTTCAATTAGTTCTTTTGATGCAAAAAAACCTGGATTAAGAAGATCAAGAAAAAGTCGGAAATTTTCTGGATCACCTTTGTGTGGTGTTGCCGTAAGAAACAAAAGATGTTTTGTGTTTTTTGAAATAACTTTTCCCAACTTATATCTATCAGTTTCTTTTGATTTATCACCATAAAGATATGCTGCCATTTTATGTGCTTCATCAACAATTACCAAATCCCACTCTACACTCTCTAATGAGAGTAAAATTTCATCTTGTTTTGCAAAATCCATAGAGGTTATAATTTGATTATATTTTTGCCATGGATTTTCTCCATAAGAATAATTAAAGGAATTTCTATCAATAATCTCAAAATTTTCTTTAAATTTATCTGTTAATTCTCTAATCCATTGTTCTTTTAAATGACCTGGAACAATAATTAAAATTTTTTTAACAATTCCTCTTAATTTTAACTCTTTTATAACAAGACCAGCCATAATCGTTTTTCCAGCTCCTGGATCATCTGCTAATAAAAATCTTATCTTTGGTAATTTAAGGATATAACCATACACAGCCTCAATTTGAAAAGGAAGAGGATCAATTTTTGTTATGTTCATTGCAAGTAATGGATCAAAAATTGAAGCATATCTAAATCTTAAAGATTCTAAACTCAAAAATATATGGTTACTATTTGAATTGAAGTTGAAAACAGAAAGTTCTCTTAATTTGTTTAGATCTTCATTTGAAAATATTTGTCTTACTATTTGATTTGATAGTTTTTTTTCTACAACTAATTCAATATATGTATTTAAATTATTAATTGAAATAATTTCGACAGGTTCATTCCAAAGACCCTCAACAATCATTCCTTCTTTAAGTTCAATCAACTTTACCCTCCTTTTAATTGCTAATTATTAAAGAAAATTTTTTCATAATTGATTTTACCATTATTTTTATTTTTATGTCTCGAAATTTTAATTATTATTAATCTAAAATGTAAAGAAAGGTTTTGAAGAATAAACAATTTACATCTTTTATAATTACCTAATTTAGGAATTGTTATTTTAAATTCATCAATTCCCAAGAAGGATAATCTTCTACTATCACTACTCAAAACACAATTGAGTTCTAAGTATCTATATTATTTTATAACTTATTCAAATAAATCTTAACATGTAATGCAAACTTATTTTCATTTAAAATTTTTTTATAAATAATTTTGTGGTTTCAGGATCTTTAAATATAAATTGTAACTTAAATTTTAAAAATTTTTAGAATTCTAAAATTAATTCATACTTTTAATAAATTATTTTCTCTAAAAACAACTGAAAGTTTCAATCCCTAATATGAGAACCAAAAACTTATTTTTCCAAAACTTCTTCCTTTATCAAAATATCACTAAAAGTCAAATCACAATAAGTCTTCTAATAATTTTTTTATTTGGATAAAGTGAAATAAATAATATTTTACAGAGAAATAATTGAAAAGAATTTTTTATCTTTGATCAAAATAAAACAGGATATTTAAAAAGAATTTGTTGAAAATTAAATTTTATTCTATTTTAATTCTTTTAAAAATAAAGAACTCTATTTTTAACTATATAAATTTATATTTCATTAGCCTTAAACATTAATTTTTAATCTATATTTGTTAATACATATAATTTATTAGCCTACTAATTCAATATCTCTTTTAATTTTTGCTATAAATTTTATAAATTCATTTTGTCTTTTCTTTTATAGAAAAATTTTTTTCAAATGAGTCTTTTACACATATTTTCAATTAAGTAAACCTTGCTTCTAAAAAATGAATTTAAATTGTTTAGTTATAGAATTCCCAGATTTTTTGGTCCAGATCCATTTAAAATCAATTATTTTTTCAATGCATTTTTGTTCTAAATTTTTGGAAAAAATTTAACCAATTCTTTAAATTTTTCTCTTTTCTTTTAATTTTTAATCTCTCTTAAAGAGATATAAGAGTGATTTCCAAAAATTTGACTTCTTTTGATCTTTTAAAGAAAAATAAATTTCACAATAAAGTGCCCCATTAGTTAAATAATCTCAAAAAAATTTTACAATCCGCTCATTTTAAAAGAAGTAATTTGACACTCAATTCTTTCAAATTTTACATTTTTCGAAATATCACTCCAAAAGTTTCAATACCTTATTGGCGAGCTAAAAACATGTTATATCTTGTTGTAATGTTTACAAATCTGGGGTGCGTTTCAATCCCTCATAGGTGAGCTAAAAACAATTCAAAATTTAGAAGAAAAGGTTGTCTTATTATAGTTTCAATCCCTCATAGGCGAGCTAAAAACACCTGATAGCGAAAATAAAAAGGATGATGAAATAGAGTTTCAATCCCTCATAGGCGAGCTAAAAACCCTAATTCTCTAGAGATGTTTAAAGAAATACAAAACTAGTTTCAATCCCTCATAGGCGAGCTAAAAACCAAAAATTTTTGAAAATTTAAATCAAGAGGATTTAAAGGTTTCAATCCCTCATAGGCGAGCTAAAAACAAATTATTTTGTTTGGTTCCAAGAATTGTTATCCATGGTTTCAATCCCTCATAGGCGAGCTAAAAACGTAGTAATATCCTTGTATTTTAGTTTTGCGTACTCTGGTTTCAATCCCTCATAGGCGAGCTAAAAACTAATTTTCATAATTATAAGTAGAGTTATTGTTTTGCCAGTTTCAATCCCTCATAGGCGAGCTAAAAACCCCGAGACTTTTGTAAATGCTCTTAGAATAGACAAGTTTCAATCCCTCATAGGCGAGCTAAAAACCTTTTAGTTTTGAACAATTTAGACAACATATTTATTACAGTTTCAATCCCTCATAGGCGAGCTAAAAACCTTATAATGAGCCTCATCTTGACCCTAATGTTGAGATAGGTTTCAATCCCTCATAGGCGAGCTAAAAACGAAAAGAAAGAGAGTACTATGAGCTTCAGAGAGCATAGTTTCAATCCCTCATAGGCGAGCTAAAAACCTATCATTACAGCACCACAGAAATCCGCTATATCCTTGTTTCAATCCCTCATAGGCGAGCTAAAAACTTGTTGTTGTTGATTTACCAAAAAATAAGGAGAAGGTTTGTTTCAATCCCTCATAGGCGAGCTAAAAACAATATTTGGTACGGAAATGACTCTTTAGGGCTTTTCTGTTTCAATCCCTCATAGGCGAGCTAAAAACTTTGTCCAATTTTCCCAATAGTTAAAGTAGCACTTAGGTTTCAATCCCTCATAGGCGAGCTAAAAACTATTATTATTTGAAAGGAGGTGAACTATGGAAGCAATGTTTCAATCCCTCATAGGCGAGCTAAAAACTTTACCTATTGCAATCCAATTCACAGTTGTTGTTCCGTTTCAATCCCGCATAGGCGAGCTAAAAACTAAGATTTCATATCTATTTGATTATTTTCTAAAACAGTTTCAATCCCTCATAGGCGAGCTAAAAACGAAGTTTAAATATAGGACTCAAAGATTTAGAAATTTCAGTTTCAATCCCTCATAGGCGAGCTAAAAACTCGCTTAATGATCTAAAAACAAAATAATATTCTGCGGTTTCAATCCCTCATAGGCGAGCTAAAAACAGATATAGAAAATATTAAAGATTTAAAAGAGATTTCTGTTTCAATCCCTCATAGGCGAGCTAAAAACGGATTACACTTTTGGAAAAATTACAAAGATAAAAGGAGGTTTCAATCCCTCATAGGCGAGCTAAAAACATTTTGATCCCTCTTGACTTTTTAGAAAAATATATTAGTTTCAATCCCTCATAGGCGAGCTAAAAACTTTTTCTATTAGGATTAAGCAGGTGAATCATAAATAGTTTCAATCCCTCATAGGCGAGCTAAAAACTTGACGAGTTGGTTGACAGGGAATTCTTCTTTATTGTTTCAATCCCTCATAGGCGAGCTAAAAACATCTTTAACACTTACATCCCATATATAATTCATTACATGAGTTTCAATCCCTCATAGGCGAGCTAAAAACTTGAAATCTAAAGTAGCTCTTATAGGATTATATCCGGTTTCAATCCCTCATAGGCGAGCTAAAAACTGTCGTAAGACTTCATATCTATAGCATTATTTTCTAGTTTCAATCCCTCATAGGCGAGCTAAAAACTAAAAGATTATCATATTATTATCCATCCGTAAGTGACCGTTTCAATCCCTCATAGGCGAGCTAAAAACTAAACACCTCCTTTCTGATATCAGGAAGCATCTTGTAGTTTCAATCCCTCATAGGCGAGCTAAAAACCCTTTCTGACCAAATTTTCCATACAAAGTATTGAGAGTTTCAATCCCTCATAGGCGAGCTAAAAACACGTTCGTTTTTTGTTCTTTTTCCCACGACAGCAAGGTTTCAATCCCTCATAGGCGAGCTAAAAACTTTGTAATTTCTTCTCTTATAGAATTTATTGATTCAAGGTTTCAATCCCTCATAGGCGAGCTAAAAACTATATATGTTCTTTTATGCTCCTTTTCTATTTCTTCTAGTTTCAATCCCTCATAGGCGAGCTAAAAACTTGCAAGGTGGACAATTTATTTATTGGACTGAAAAACTGTTTCAATCCCTCATAGGCGAGCTAAAAACTAGAAAGTCTTAATTATCCTCAAAAAGAAAACACAAGTTTCAATCCCTCATAGGCGAGCTAAAAACCACTTATCACCTCTTCATTTGCGTTTATATTAAGAGGTTTCAATCCCTCATAGGCGAGCTAAAAACAACTGAACAAAAATAAACATAAAGAATTTGAAGATTTGGGTTTCAATCCCTCATAGGCGAGCTAAAAACTAAAAATTTACCTATTTCTTCAACAGATGTTCTATAAAAGTGTTTCAATCCCTCATAGGCGAGCTAAAAACCATTGTCAAGTCCATCTATCCAATCTGCTAATCTATAGTTTCAATCCCTCATAGGCGAGCTAAAAACAAGGTATAGCACAAAGCTCAATATTTCCTGAATCCCAAGTTTCAATCCCTCATAGGCGAGCTAAAAACATAAACTCAATTAAAAGTGAAATCACACAGATATGGAAGTTTCAATCCCTCATAGGCGAGCTAAAAACTGACTTCAATTCTCATAGGTATTGCTTCAGTATTGAGTTTCAATCCCTCATAGGCGAGCTAAAAACTTTACCCTCTATTTCTTTTTAAACTTACTCATTCCTCGTTTCAATCCCTCATAGGCGAGCTAAAAACTGATTTAAGTTTAGATGATCGAGTGAATATTTCAAAGTTTCAATCCCTCATAGGCGAGCTAAAAACAACATCACCTTTGTATTCTCCTTTTCCAACATAAACAGTTTCAATCCCTCATAGGCGAGCTAAAAACTATTTTACGAAGATGACAATTCAGATTTAGTTGAAGGTTTCAATCCCTCATAGGCGAGCTAAAAACAATATAAAAAATGTTTGCTGTTGTTTTCTTATAATACGGTTTCAATCCCTCATAGGCGAGCTAAAAACCAAAAGAACATAAATAATAATCTTTTGTGCAGCTGCAGTTTCAATCCCTCATAGGCGAGCTAAAAACCCCATCTCAGAGTTAAGAAAGGCATTTCTGAATTATCGTTTCAATCCCTCATAGGCGAGCTAAAAACCTGCTTTCTTTTTACTTCTTTTCTCTACTTTATCAAGTTTCAATCCCTCATAGGCGAGCTAAAAACTACACACTAAAGAACCAGTTTTCCCAACTAAGTTAAAGTTTCAATCCCTCATAGGCGAGCTAAAAACTGAATAAAAATAAGTATAAAGAATTTGAAGATTTAGGTTTCAATCCCTCATAGGCGAGCTAAAAACGCGACACTTTTAACTCATTCCCTTCACGTTCAAATGGGTTTCAATCCCTCATAGGCGAGCTAAAAACAATAGAACAGGAGACGACATTGGTGTAGTATATGAGAGTTTCAATCCCTCATAGGCGAGCTAAAAACTTGTTAAGTTTTAGAAAAACATTACCATTGTTTTCGGTTTCAATCCCTCATAGGCGAGCTAAAAACCAGACGTAGAAGTTACTTTTACCCCTGAAACTATACCGTTTCAATCCCTCATAGGCGAGCTAAAAACTACCATAGAAAGGGATACCTAAAAAACTACGTACTGAAGTTTCAATCCCTCATAGGCGAGCTAAAAACTATTTAATTATTTTTTCTTTTCTACAAGAATATTTTTGTTTCAATCCCTCATAGGCGAGCTAAAAACTTTATATTATTCTTTTTCTCTATTCAAGCATATTTTGTTTCAATCCCTCATAGGCGAGCTAAAAACTTTATTCTCTTCTACCTGCTGTTATTGAAGAGCCGAGTTTCAATCCCTCATAGGCGAGCTAAAAACTTTTTGTCGATTTAGAGGATGATGGGGTAATAGAAAGTTTCAATCCCTCATAGGCGAGCTAAAAACATATAACCCCCCTAAATAACCCTGGGGGTGATCGCAGTTTCAATCCCTCATAGGCGAGCTAAAAACTATTCAACATCAATAAATAATGCTGCTTCTCTTTCAGGTTTCAATCCCTCATAGGCGAGCTAAAAACTTAAAAATTTGTAATAATTACAATTTACATTTTTAAGTTTCAATCCCTCATAGGCGAGCTAAAAACGAATTTAAAAGAGAAGAGCAAATTACACCATTCCAATGTTTCAATCCCTCATAGGCGAGCTAAAAACTAGTTTTAAAATTTGACATTCTGGCTATCTTATCTAAGTTTCAATCCCTCATAGGCGAGCTAAAAACTAACAAAAATTTTTCCACATGTCAACCTAAGGATTTAGTTTCAATCCCTCATAGGCGAGCTAAAAACTTTCATCGCTAAATTGTATGCCATCTATTTCGTTAGAAGTTTCAATCCCTCATAGGCGAGCTAAAAACTCCTAGAAAGTGAAAAAAGAGATTATTAATATATCGTTTCAATCCCTCATAGGCGAGCTAAAAACTGAAAATACAAAACATAAACATAACTATAAAAGACGGTTTCAATCCCTCATAGGCGAGCTAAAAACCAATTGGAACATTTAATATAATTCCAGAAATTACATTGTTTCAATCCCTCATAGGCGAGCTAAAAACTTAAGTTATTATGGAAATTATGTTGAAGCTGTTCGTAGTTTCAATCCCTCATAGGCGAGCTAAAAACATAAAAAGACCATGAATAAAATGATACTTAATCCAAGTTTCAATCCCTCATAGGCGAGCTAAAAACATTTTTATACTCAAAACTTTTGAGCAACAATGAACAGTTTCAATCCCTCATAGGCGAGCTAAAAACTTATGAATGTTATAATGGTTAAAATATTGAGAGAGTAGTTTCAATCCCTCATAGGCGAGCTAAAAACGAATATAATTTGGGAAAAGATAGAAAATATTATAAAGTGTTTCAATCCCTCATAGGCGAGCTAAAAACTTTTATGAAAGAAATGTAAGAGATGCAAATAATCTTTGTTTCAATCCCTCATAGGCGAGCTAAAAACCTTTCAAGACGTACTAAAATAATTAAAGAGGGGTTGAGTTTCAATCCCTCATAGGCGAGCTAAAAACTAAGATATAGTTTTATAGTTGAACCTGTATCTGTAAAGTTTCAATCCCTCATAGGCGAGCTAAAAACGGTGTAATGTAATATGTTCTATTTCTATAAAACATAGTAGTTTCAATCCCTCATAGGCGAGCTAAAAACTATGATAAATATTCAAAAAATTAATATCGCCAGAAGGTAGTTTCAATCCCTCATAGGCGAGCTAAAAACGAAAATAAATAATTTTTAAAGGTCCCATCCTACTGAGTTTCAATCCCTCATAGGCGAGCTAAAAACTTTTATTTATCATATTACAAGCTTCTCTCAAAGTTATGGTTTCAATCCCTCATAGGCGAGCTAAAAACAAATTTTTCTGAAAAAAGAGCATAACAAGTATAAATAGTTTCAATCCCTCATAGGCGAGCTAAAAACAATATTCGAGATTGCAAATTATACAGGAGGTATAAAAGTTTCAATCCCTCATAGGCGAGCTAAAAACCTTGAAGCATTAGCAATAATGAGTCCAGTTAATAAGGTTTCAATCCCTCATAGGCGAGCTAAAAACTCCAGACCTGCCACTATTTCATCGAAATTAATATCTGGTTTCAATCCCTCATAGGCGAGCTAAAAACTCAGGAAGGCTTAGTTGTTTATTACGATGATGGTGGTTTCAATCCCTCATAGGCGAGCTAAAAACCTCTAATATCATCTCTAAATTTTTCAAAAAGAGCAAGTTTCAATCCCTCATAGGCGAGCTAAAAACTAAAAAGGAAATCAGTTAATACGATGATGAGATGCTAGTTTCAATCCCTCATAGGCGAGCTAAAAACTAAGATAAAACTTTTCCTTTGAATATGAAATTAAATGGTTTCAATCCCTCATAGGCGAGCTAAAAACTGCCTTTTGAAACTTCTGTTCCTACTCCAACAACTCCGTTTCAATCCCTCATAGGCGAGCTAAAAACGTGCACCTATGGATAATAAAAGGGTATGGTTTTTTAGGTTTCAATCCCTCATAGGCGAGCTAAAAACAAGAAAAGAAAAATGCTTAAAAATTATGGTTTTTTAAGGTTTCAATCCCTCATAGGCGAGCTAAAAACCCTCTTTCCAATTAGTGACATTAAACTCTTTTCTTTGGTTTCAATCCCTCATAGGCGAGCTAAAAACGCAACTGAACAAGGAAGACTAAAAGATGCAGAAGCTCGTTTCAATCCCTCATAGGCGAGCTAAAAACGGAATATTCCAATTTTTTTTCCTTCAATGGATAGAATAGTTTCAATCCCTCATAGGCGAGCTAAAAACGACATAAAAGCAGAACAAATAACAGACTATATAGAACTCGTTTCAATCCCTCATAGGCGAGCTAAAAACTTAAGATTTTCAAGAATTTTTTTATACTCATTATCAAGTTTCAATCCCTCATAGGCGAGCTAAAAACTCCTGATAAAACAACAACTTTAGGTGGATTATGAGGTTTCAATCCCTCATAGGCGAGCTAAAAACCGATTACTTACATTTTTACAGTTGCTCAAATAGTTTAGTTTCAATCCCTCATAGGCGAGCTAAAAACGAGGTATTGGAGGATACGAATTTTGATATTTTTATTGGGTTTCAATCCCTCATAGGCGAGCTAAAAACGAATTAGGTAGGAAACTAGAAGGGAAAGCACTTGTATAGTTTCAATCCCTCATAGGCGAGCTAAAAACTCATTTTATACTAATATAATGTAAATTTTTAAAAATTAATTTTCAAAGATCAATACTAATTATAATTATATTATAATTATGGAAAATTTTTTGTAAACTAATAAATTTTTACTTTTTAAGTTTCTGTCGATCTCCATATATTTTTTCAATTTTATAGATCGACTGAAATTGTTTTTAAAAAATTTATATAACAATCTCAGAACCTCCTTTTTTTAAACCTATTATTTCTCTTTGTGAATACATGGTTGTTCTTAATATATAAAAAATAACTGAGTCTTCTTCTTTATTAATTACTCTTAAAATTTCAGATTTAAGTTTTTCATATTTAGCAATTGTTATTTCGCCTTCTAAAACAGAATTTTGTATCCAATTTAAATATTTTCTTCCTATTTTTAATACTTTATTTACTCTCCTTTCATTTACATCATAAACCATGATAATATACATTTAATCACCACTCTGATATAAAAGGCTCATATTCTTCTTCACCAATTAAATGTTTTTCTAATTTATATAACTCTAATCTTAATATTCTTCTATATGAAACATCTTTACCAATTTTCCTATGTTTTATAGTTGTGTTTAATCTTTCCTCAAATTTTTCTATAAAAGTCCTCCTACCTTTCTCTTTTAAATATAACCCTCCAAGTTTTTGATCAAAATCTGATAAATCAATCATATTTTTATTCAAAAGATAAAAAATCACTCTATCTACAATAATAGGTTTAAAAATTTCTGAAATATCTAAGTTTAATGTAAATCTTCTAAAATTAGTAGCATGCAAAAAACCAATTCTAGGATCTAAATGTGTTTTATAAATTTCTGATAGAATCGTGGTGTATAAAAGAGAATTGCCAAAACTAATTAATGCATTTAATCTATTTTTAGGTGGTTTTTTACTCCTTTCATCAAAAGAAAATTCTTCTTTATCAATGATTCTATCAAAAGCGTTATAATAAACTTCTCTTATGTTACCTTCTATTGCCATTAATTGCTCTATATTTTCACATTCATTAAACAGTTTTGTTAAATTTATTATTTTTGAAATAATATCACTTAAATCTACACCTCTTGAGTGGTAATAATTCAAGACCTTTTCTATGTTTGAAGCCGCACCATAGACAAATTTCTTTGCAAGATGAAATCTTTTTTCAATGTCAATATAATGTTCTGCTTGCTTTAGAATCATATACCCTGAATTATAATGCTCACGAGGATAATAAGATCCAATATAATAACCATAATAGTTGTAAAAATGTAAAATAACTTCATTTTGAGTTAAAAACTCTAATATCTCTTTATTAAATGTAACTTCTCCAAATATGTGTAGTTCATTTAAATTCTCTATTGGTAAGAATTTTTTAATACCACCCTCACCTTCAAAGTAGATAGTATTTTGTTTTCTTTTTAACTCACCATTTGTGAAAACAAAAATTCTCTCTTTCATGACCAACAAAATTCTCTAAAAGCACATCTTTTACAAAATCTATTTTTTTGAAGTTCTGGTGGTTTATCTAAAATTATTATCTTTTCTATTTCTTCAATTGCTTTATCAATCTCTTTCTCTAATTGTTCATTTAATTCAACTTTTATAACTTTTCTTTCCTTAGGGATCAATAACTCACCTTTAGATTCTACTCCTAACTCCTTTAATTTCTTTAGATAAAAAGCAAGTTGTAATATACTTGATTTTTCATATTTACTTGATTTTTTAATTTCACCTATGAGTAAATATTTTCCACTCTTTTTTATAAGATCAATCTTCATATTTTTAAAATTGTAAAATTTATTTGCTCTTTTATAAAAATTTTCTTCAATAACTCTTCCAAATTCAAGAAAAGAATTATCTTGATCTGGATTTAGTTCTCTACTCATAAACCATACTTCTCTCTTGCATATATTAAAATACCAAATAAGAGTTCCAGTTATAGAGAACACTTTAAATTATCCAAACACTTTTTTCACAACTTTTATATCCAATTTCCATATCATAGTTTTTCTCAGTTATGTACCCTAAATATGGTTCGATTAGAAACTCCTCAACTTCTTTTTTAGGTACAGAAATTATAAAATTATAAAATTTATTTCTTATCTTTAAAAACTCATTTCTTCTTTTATATTTATCTTTAATCTTTCTTATCTCTTTATAATTTTTCCATATTTCACTTGACTCTTTGTTGATGTCAACAAATATATCAATCTTTGGCTCTTCATCTGTTATAAGTTGAAATTTACCAATTGTTGAAAACATTAACCTTTCCATTGCTTCTATATTTTCCTTTGATGAGTTTTCAGCTCCTCTTTCTAAGACTTTTTTAAAATATTCAGGTATTAATAAACCTATTTCTTTTTCTCCAATTTGTTTATTTTTTAAATTTTCAAATATTTCTTTTGTTATTCCAATTAAAGTACTATCATAAATTCTACTAAAAGTCCTATTATTATCTTTTAAATGTAAAATTTTTAAAACACCCTCATTTTTTTCATTGTTTCTGTTACATCTTCCTCCTGTTTGAATAATACAGTCAAAAGGAGCCATATCTCTATAAATTATATCTAAGTCTATATCAACTCCAGCCTCTATTAATTGAGTTGTAACTATTATTTTTCTTTTATCATTGCTGTTTTTAATATATCTTATTCTTTCTATTCTATGGATAGGTAAAATATGTGTTGAAAGATTAATTAAAATTAAGTTTTTGAATTCTAAAATTCCTTTTAATCCTTCATTTTCTATTTTATTTTTAGGCTCTCCGTATATTTTCTTTAATTCATCTTTTAAAAACTTATAGAGATCTTTTGAGGCATTTATTGTATTTACAACAATCCCAATATTTTTATTGCTTTCTAAAATTTCATTTAATAGATTTTTCTTAAATTCATCAAAATCTATCTCATCAGTATTTATCAAGTATTTCACTCTATTAAATTTTCCAAAATATTTATTTTTGTCTTTTATCAAAGGAATAATTTCATCTTCTTTAAAAATAAAAGGTTGTGTTGCTGTCATCAAAATAAGCCAACTGTTATAATTATAAACGAGATGTTTTAATGCCTCTTTCACTAAAAGCCAATATTCATAAGGAATAGATTGTACTTCATCTAAAATAATTATGGAATTTGCCATGTTATGGAACTTTCTCGCTGCTTTATTTCTATTTGTAATCAAACTGTGGAAAAATTGGACAAATGTAGTCATAATTATTTCTGAATGCCATCCTTCTATTAACAATAAAGATTTACTTGGATCATCTTCTAATTCCTCCTCACTTGTTATATATTTAATATCTATAAGATGGTGATGTTTTAAAAGTAGACTACTTGGTATTTTTTCTAATTTTTCCCTTTTTTCTTTTTCGTTCATTTTTAATAATTCTTTCCAGTTTGCAATTCCTGCATATTCTGCCAAAACCTCAGAAAATACATCTACATTTTGATCTATTATGCTTAAAAAGGGAAGTGAATAAATTATTCTTGGTGTAGTACCTAATCGAGATTTAATAATATGTCTCAATTTTAATGCAAAAGATAAAACAGTTAATGTTTTTCCAAAACCTGTTGGTAATTCTATAGAAAAAATTCTTTCATTTTCCAAGTTTTTTTCAATTTCTTTTAGTCTTGAAATTATCTCCTTATATGAGTCATTTCTTACAATATTTATTTTCTCCCCATCATCTGTAAATTTTACTTTTTTATAACGATCAACTAAGTCTGATGGAATATTAATCCACTTTTTTCTTTCTTCTTCCAACTTCTCAAAATCAATTTCTGATGCATCAAGTTTATCTGAATCCAACAAAACAGAGTATAGAAATAGAATCAAAAAATAGTTTTTAATATTACTTTCAAATGCTATTTTTTCTCCTTCTTTCTTTATTTCTTTACAAATATCTTCAAATTCTTCAAAAAATTCCTCTAAATTTATTTCAATCGGGCTTAAGTTACTGTATATAGCATTCACTTCATTAAGATGAAATTGTCTAATATTATTTATTTTCTCCTTTTCTATATACAAATCATTTAATTTTTCTAATTCTCCTTGTGTTCCCATTAAATCTTCAAGATCAAGATGGTGTTTCATTATTACAAGCCATGAAATTAAAGAAATATTATAAGAGGTATTATTAAATTTTGTAAATTTTTTTATTAAATAATACCCAAAAATTGAAGACAATCTCCCATGATATGCTCTTTCAGTTTTTATACCAGTCTTAAGGTATTCTTGAAAATATGTTGTCGACTTTGCAAAATCATGAGAAATACCAATTAAATAAGATATTTCTGATAATAATTCTTTATCTTTTATTCCTTCTTTACTAAGCACTATTTTCTTAGAAATCTCACCAACATTTTTTAAATGATGATATAGAAGTTTTTTTGGGTGTGATTTGAGCTTAAAATAAAATGACATTGACATCGATATTCTTGCCTATTACTTTATAATAGTTTCCACTGATTATTTTTATTTTTTTTCCATCTTCTTCATATATCATCTCTAAAAAATCCTGTATAACTCTATTATTGTCCATAAATCCCGGGATTTTAATTTTTCCGTATCTTTTGCCTTCTTCTAATACAATTTTAATATCATTACTATTTTTAATGATAGATGATATTTCAACTATTTCATCTTCAGTATATTTTGGTTCAACCTCAAGTATATCAATATATTTGAAATTTGCTATGCACTCTGAAATTCCAAGGTAAGGAGTATAGATAGACTTATGTTCTTTTAAGAGACGCGCTAGATCATCTAAATTTTCTTTCATCCATAAATAAATTCTGTATTTTGGTTCTTTAAGATATTCAAAAGGAATCTGTGTTCTTTGTCCCTTATTATCCCATAAATAAAAACCTGTTTTTGTATCAATTAAATTTTGTGTAATCTTTATCCTTTTTATAGGGTTTATAATTTGTAAAGCAATGGCACTATTATCTTTACTAAATAAGTTATAATAACTATCTCTTGGTAATCCTATTATTGCAGCTATCATTCCAGAAAGAGCAGTTCGTGGAGGAAAGGGGTAAGTTAATGGAGATGTTGTTGTATAACCTCTCCTAAAATGTGCATAATCTCCCCAAACATCAAAGACAAGAACTTTATTTATATCAGGCATTTTTTCTTTACTTATCCAAGTTAAGCTCTTTTATCTTATCCTTCAATTCTACAATACTTTTTAAACCCTCTATTAGTGCTTTTTTACCTCGGTATTCCCTATCATCAACTTTAAACAGAACTTTATCATTTGCTTCTATTTGAACTTCTTTTATTCTATCACTTTTTTCTTTTAATATTGTTACAAGATCTGATAACTCCACTTTTACCTCATCGATACTTCTTAAAGTTTTTCCATTTCTCCCATCTTTATCAATCTCTTTCCCATTAATATCGAGAAGTTTTATCTCTTTATCCAAATCACCAATATGATAATTTTTTTCATTATAAATTACACGTAATAATAATCTAGGGACTTGACCTATTTTGGATCTAGTAATGAGATTTTTGGTTCCATTCCACATTCCATCAAGGAGTTCATTTATATCCTCTTCCGTTAGTTTTGTATCTTTGGCTGCATTTTCATTAATCAAACCATAAAAGCAAATTAAAGAATAAGGTACTATCCATGATTCAGTAAATGACCCACCTGCTTTCATTTCTTGTGTTGGTAATACACTTGTTCCTTTAATAAAAACAGGCTCAACTTTATGAAGGGAATGTCCAAATCTAAACTGTACAGGTCCTATCCAAGTGAATACTTTTTCTCCTTTTCTTTTTGTTTTTCCAACCTCTTCGATTTCCTCTTCCTCCCCTTTTCTTTCTTTAGGTTGTTTGCCAGCTATAGTTGCACCAAAAAGTCTTAAATCAATATACTTCTCTAAAAGATTCACTGCATTAGCTTTATTTTTTATCCCGGCTTCCTCTAATTTCTTTTCTCTTGTTTTCCTTGATCCGTCTTCTTCAATTTCTTCCTTTAGCCAGATATCTTTTCCTTTGAATTTAGCTAAATAGTCTCTTATTGTTCTCTTTAATCTAACATCAGTCACAATGTTTATTTCAGTTTCTACATCTAAACGTGGTTTATTCTCATCTGGATCTCCATTAGGATTTGCATCTTTAACATCATACAAAAAAATTAACTCAGATCTTCTTACTACATCCATAATAATTAACCTCCTTTTTTATTTATTTTTTTGATTCAAATATAAACATTTCATTAAGAGTTATTCCTAAAGCAAAATAATAACTTATTTCATCTTTTGGTATATTCCACTTATTTCCAGCTTTAACTAAGAATTTGGCAGCAATTTCCTCAAGTTCTTCAAAACCTACTTTGTATTGTCTTAATTTATTGATTGCCTCCGTAAAGATATTTTTTATTCTTCGTTCATCCATCATTAATCCATGTAGTTTATCCCAAAATGGCTCTTCCCCAAATTTTGTTTTTCTTTCTTTCCTTTGGACTCCTAGTAAATATCCTACTAACATTCCAACAGAGAAGGCCGCTTTTGATGGGGTATCAAATTGATATTCTTTAAAGAAATTTTCTATTCTTTCTTCAAACTTTTCTTCGCCCATTTTTATAACCTCCTTTTCTAATCTTTCTTCTATATTTTCATCTATTAATAATTTTAACTCTCGAAAGAATAAATAAAGCATAAATGACTTTAAACAAAGAACTTTCATATTATAAAAATCATTATCTTTAATCGCGTTCCTTATTTCTCTTACAAAGGCTGAAATTAGGAAATCTTTATTAATTCTTCTATTTGATAGAATAGAACGAGTTATCTCTCTAAAATATTTCTCGTAAATTCCATGTGTTCTTGAAAAAGGAAAGAAATTTCTAGTAAATACTATAAACCAGTTATTTATTCCTAAACCTTTATCTTTTTTAGTTCTTCCTTTTACAAAGTCTCCGTGCCAATCTTTACCCAATATTTTTTTGATATTCTCCTCTTGAAATATATCTTTTTTTCTAATATTTTCTTGGATCCTATCAATTTTTTTAATCCATGATGGAAGGACATCTTCTACATATTGAACAATATCAATATATTTTCCACCACCTTTTTTGCTATAAAAAATAAAAATCAATCTCAAATCATCCTTTTTCTCTTCAAGTGTTTTTTCTAACCAATCTTCTTTACTTAAGAGCCCTTCTTCATATTCTTTATCTTTAAAGAATTCAATGTATTTATAGAATTCGTCAAATAATTCACCATACATAAATTTAGGAAGAACATAATAATTACAACCAAAGAAATTATTTTCCTCTTTCTTGGGGAAATTTAGATATAAATCTAAAAATCTTTTCCCAATCTCTAAAAATTTTGCACAATCTTTACAAATTGGTATATATTTCCAGTGATCTGTTTGAACAAAAGAAGGTGTAAACCCAGGTTTATCTGATGTAGCAAAGGAGAATCCAAAAGCAGGTAAAACAAAACCATAAAGATCTTTATGTTCTTTACATAAGAAACAAATACCTTTTCCTTTCGACTCCCCTATAGATTTTAAAAAATAATATTTTTTAGATGCATCTTCAACTAAAATTTTTCTAAATATTTCTATTTCTCCTAAATGTTTCTCCTTACCATTCTCTTCTATTTTTATTGTCAATAATACATTTTTTCTTTCATCTTTATGAAAATTCTCATATTCTTTTATTAAAGCTTCAATTATTTTACCTTTATTATTTTCTAAAATTTCTCTAATTTCTTTTACTTCACTTTCTTTCTGATCATTAAACCATTTTATGATTTTATTTTCAAATGTTTTATTAACTTTTTCAGTGATTAATGAAGAAGGTAAAATATCTTTTCCTCTTCCAGACCCTCCACGATAAAGAATAGGCTTATCAACTGAGTAAGGTTCAGAAATTACCTTTTTGTAAAAATATTTACCATCTTCCGTTTTTTGTAAAAGTATACATAAAATCTTCTTTGTTTTTGAAAGTTTTGCTTTGTCCAAAAAAATTTCTATTTCACTCTTATTATCTTTTTTACTTATATGCTCTCCAATCTCTTTTAAAGCGTCAATCATTCTATCTCACCTCCTTTATAAATTTCCCATAAACCAAAACCTTCTGAGTTTCTATCACCCAAACCTGTATCATAAGATAAACTTATAAGTTGTTGAGAACCATCTAATTCAAATATACCATCATATGCTTCAATTGGTGTGTTTTTAAATTTAATAAGATGGAAGTTTGATTTTATTGAAAAATAGATTGGCTTTATTTCAAATTTTGTACATTCTGGATCTTTTCCGTAAAGTGCTCTAAATTTTTTAATTAAATTTTGAGTTAATAATGAATTGAATGCTTTTTCGATAGGTTTATAATAAATACTTCTTTTATTTCCATCTTGAAGTTCAATTGTTGAGTGAATAGTAACTGGAGATAAAAATTTAATTTTTAAAGGTGCTTCTAATCTTGGCGTCATATAAACTCTAATTTTTGATAAGTATATTCTATTTTTAAGTAAAGTAAACTCTCTTTCCTTTATACTTTTCTCCCCAAGATCTGATACTATCTCTTCTTTTGGTGAAGAGAAAATAAAAGAAATTGAATTTTTAAAAATCAAAAAATCTTGATCTTTTAATTTTACTTTTTCACCCTTTTCTAAAATTCTTGAAAATGTAAAAAATTTAAAACTTCTCTTTTCAAATTTAAAACCATCGTTATGAAGTTTCGTTGCAAGAATTGGAGAAAATATTTTATAAATTAATGATTGAATGTAAAAATTATAATGCACAGGCAAAATAATTTTTCCATTTAGACTTTCAAAAGATATCTCAATTCTCATCATATCCTCCATTTTAATATTTTTAGGGTGAAAAATAAGTTCCCTTTACCTCTTATATAATTTTTCCAATTTTTTAATTTCCTCAATAATTTCATCTCTAAATGATTCTGGCTCTAAAACCTCTACATGACTACCATAACCAATTATCCATCTTTTAATTTCATTTCTATTTCCATTTATTTTTAAAATTATACTTCCATCATCTAATTCTTTAATTTCTTGACTTTCGTGCCATATTCTTTCTTTTATCCATTTTGATTGATAGGAATCAAATTTCAACTTTATTGTTTCTATTTCACCCTTATAAATCCTAAATGCTTGATTTAAATAATTTTTGATATTAAAATTTTTATCTCTTTCAAATCTTTCGTTTAAAATCTCTATTTCTTTGATTCTATCTAATGCAAAATCTCTAAACTCATTCCTTTTATGACAAAAAGCAACAAGATACCAAATTCCTTCTGAGTTGTAAATATGATAGGGATCTAAAATTCTCTCACTTGTTTCATCTCTTGTGATTGTATAGTAAACAATTTTAATTCTTCTGTTTTCTCTTATTGCTTTGAAAATCTTATCAAAGGTTTTTAATATATCTTTTTTTATTTTTATTGGCGATATGCTTACAGATAAAATATTTTCTAAATCTTCACTACTTATTATTAAATTTTCAGGAAGAAGTTCTTGCAATTTTCTTGTTAAAGTTTTTGCTGTCTCGAAAAATGGGGTTGATTTAAATTCTTTTAAAATATTATTAGCAATAAAAAGGGTCAAAATTTCTCCTGCAGAAAGAAAGTTTAATGGAAAATTCCAATCTTCTTTAAAATAATATCCACCATTCTTTTTTGAATAAAAAATAGGAGCGTTGAATGTGTATTTAAGAGTTTGAATATCTTTTTTTATTGTTCTCTTTGAGACCTCCTCTTCTTCTGATAGTTCATCTACAGATGGATATTTCCCATCTTTTATTTTTTTATAAATTCTAAAAAGCCTCCCGAGTTCAAATCTTTTCATATCTGTTTTTTCTTAAATTGAACAGTTTCTTGAGTTGGTTTAAAGTTTAATTTTTTCGAAATATCATTAATTAATGAAAAAATGTATTGTTGAGAATAATCTGAAAAACCTTTGTTTTTTAAATTTTTATAAACTGTTTCTTTTTTTATAAAAACTTTTGATTGAGCATTTTCAAGTAAAATATTTTCTATTTCTTTTTCTATATTTTTTAATTGTATTTGAGGTTTAATTTTTGGGTTTAGAATTAAATCAAAATCAATCCCACTTTGTTTTAATAATGTTTTTAAATCTTCAAAATTGAATTCACTTAAATCAAATATTTCAGATAAATTGATAAGATAGGAAAGATAAGCAAGTTCTGTATTATTTAATTCATCTTTTCTTAATATTCTATAACTTATAAACATATCTATTGAAACATCTTCAAGTGGTGATTTTGTTATCCAATATAGATATCTATTTTGATTTTCTTTTAAAATTTCAATTCTTGATTTTATATCATCATACCCTACTCTTCCTTCTTTCATTTTAATTTCGAAAATAACCTCATAAGGTGGTTCATAATATTTCATAACTTTAAGTAAAATATCTGCGGAGTAATTTAAAATTTTAACTTCAGAGTCTGCTTCAATAAAGATTTTATTTGATTCAAAATATTTTTTTAAGTAATTAAAAATTTGTGATAACTTCTCATTTATAAATTGAGAACTCTTCTCTTGTTTAACCCTTTTTTCCAATTCATTTCTAAAGAATTCACACTCTAATTCATTAAGATTGACTTTATCTTTTTTAAATTCTTTTATAAAATTTTTAATATCATAATAATAAGTTATTTTTCCATTCTTTCTTATTTTTTCAATTAAATCAAAAATATTTCTCAAAGTGTCTCTCAAATCTCTTCTATTGTAATCATATAAAAACTTTAAAGTATCCTTATTAAAAATTCCTAAAATATTATCTGGTGGTAAAGCTCCTTCTTGAATATAATCTTTCCAAAATTTATTAAATGCACTTTTTATTAAATCTACAAAATTATCTGGATTTAAATTTTCAAAATAAATTGGATAAAACCAATCTTCAATTCTTTTCCTTTCATTTTGACTTAAACTTTGAATAAATTCATCATAAAATGTAGAAGATCCTGCAAAAATAAGTGTAAAATTTTTTAATAATGTTGAATCATTTCTAAATCCCATCAAAATTTTATATAAACTTCTATATATTTTTTCATTTCTTTCATAAATATCAAAATCATCAATCATTAAAACTGTATGAGTGATTTCTAAATAATTTTTTAAAAATTTTGAAAAATTACCTAATTTCGTGATAGCATCCATCTCATTTTTTGAATTTACTAAATCTGAAGAGGGTATTTCATTTGGTACCTCTTGATCATTGTAAAAGAAATTTTCATAATATATTTCAGTTGGTGAGGGTGAAGTTGATGATATAACAAAACTAATTATTTTAGGATAACTTCTTAAAATTGGTGGAAGATTCCCCACTTCTTTTTTTAATTTATTTAATAAAATATTTAATTCTTCTTCTGTTTCTGGTTTCTTCAAAAATATATAATTACATTCTTTAAAAATTTTATCTTGTATCTCATTCAAGATTTTAGAATAAAATAGTTCTTTTAAATAATTTTTATAAATGTATGAGAAATTAAGTTCCTCTAAATCTATTGGAAATTTCATGTAAACATATAAAATGTTACTCTTCGGATATGAGTATTTTCTTTTAAAATTTCTGAGGAAAGTTGTTTTACCTTTTCCTTGATCTCCTAAAATAAAGATTAAAAATCCACTATTTTCAATTATTGCTTTATTTACAAATTCTAAAAGTTCTTCTTCCTCCTTTTCTCGATTTATAAAACCAAATTTTTCATCTAAATCAACATAAGGAGGCGGAGGTATTGGATTTGGAAGATTTTTATCTAATAAAACGCTTTCCCAACTCTTCATTTTTTAAATTTTAAATAATAATAACTTTTACCATCAGGAGTGACCAAATTTCCTTCTTTTTTATCACCATATTCAAGTAAAATCTCATCTTTCAGAAAAAGATTGTATATTGCATTGTGAACTTCTTGAACACTTACGCCATATCTTTGAATCAAACTTGAAACTATTGATGGTATTGGAACAAGACCAGCTAAATATGAATAATTTTTAGTTGATAGTTCTTTGTAAACTCTATAAATCTCATCAAAAAGATTAACTTTTTCTCCAAATTTTGTTAAGGTTTCTTTCTTTATGGATAGAATTTTAATTAGATTCTCAAGATTTTCATTTAATTTTTTGATTTCAGATTGAAGATCATTTATTCTATCTTTTACAAAATTTTCAAAACTATCTTTTTCCATTCTTTTAATAAACTCAATTTCACCTTTTTCAGTAATAAAGAACTTTTCGCCTCTTCCAACTTTTTCTGATTTTGCAAATCCATCTTTTATTAATTTGCTTAGAATTTCTTTAAATTTTTCACCAGAAGGTAAATCTTTTTTTCCAACACCATCTTTTCTTTTCTCTATTAATTTACTTAATATTTTATTAACCTCCTTCTCCATCTTTTCCTCCATTAATTTATAAGTTTATTTTCATTTTACTATAAATATTCTATTAAAAAATTTTAAAATTATTCTAATTAATTATAATTCCTACAACTTTTAAAAAGGTTCCCATAATAGATTCTCCCTCCTTGATTTTAAATTTTATTTTTCTAAATCAAATGGGTTAATATAGTCTCCAAATTTCTCTTTTGCTTTAATTAACCTCTCCCTCTCATTTTTTAATTCAAAAAATACAACATCTGGAGTATCTTTTACTTTCTCTCGATATATTTTTTCAATTCTTTCAATTTTTGAAAGATTTTCTGGAACTCTTATCATAAATTGTTTTATATAATCATCCTTTTTGTATTCTTTCATTAAATATTCTGAAAAAAGTTTTACCAAATCTTCATATTTTGGAATAATGCCAATTGGTGTTTCTATTCCACCAATATCGCCATTACATCTTAATTCAATCCACTTGAGCCAGACTTTTTTATCTAGTTTATCATTAAGCCAATTTCCATTTTTATCTTTTAAAAAGTAGTTTACACCATAAATTCTTGGAGGATTTTTTAAAAACTTTCCAAAATCAAGATTCATTTGGATATATTTCCCAATTGGAATAGATAAGAAATCAAGATTTGCCATTGGATTAAATTCTCTTACACCCTCTTTTCCAAGTGTTGCTGCAGTTGTTTCAGATTCTAAAGATGCACCTTTTAAAATAATTCCGTGTTGATAGTTAAATGCCTCACAAATAGGAACCCAGGTGTCTGAATCTCTTCCTCCATAAATGAATCCTTTGACAACAACTCCTTCTGGATTCTCAAGATTAGCATCACAATTTTTCAAATTTTTAAGTTCAAATGTAAATCTTGCGTTTTTGTGGGATGGATCTATCTCTTTTCCTTCTTTATCCTTTTTTCCTTTATACCACTCTCCGGAATGGTTGTATCCTCTTTCTGGAATCTCACCGTCTTTTCCAATCCAATAAACAGAACCATCTGGTAGTTTAAGGACATTGGAAAAAATAACTTCATATGGAGAATTTAAAACTTCCCAAATATATGGATCATCTTTTGAATTTATACCCATAATTATTCCAAACATTCCTTTTTCAAAATTTGCTGCCCTTACCTCTCCATTTACACTTTTAATTAAAGCAATATCATCTCCAACTAATCTTTCACCCATAAGAGTTGCAGTTGATGTTTTTCCACACAAAGATGGGAAGGCGCCAGTTAGATAAGTTACTCTTCCATTTGGGCCATTTATTCCAACAATTAACATATGTTCGCAAAGCCAACCCTCAAGATATGCTTTTTTAATAGCAAGTCTCAGTGCTAACTTCTTTAAACCAATTGAGTTTCCTCCATATTGAGTGTTTAAAGAATAAACAATTTTTTTATCAACATCTATATAAATTCTTCTTTTATCAATATTTTTACTTGTTTTATTATCATCTAACTCACCCTCTGAATGAACAAATCTAAAAAACTCATCTTCATCCTTTAGTTTCAAAAAATCTTCATATCCATCTCTATACAGAAGATTTTCAGAATGAGCAACATATGGTGAATCAGTAATTTGAATGCATGGAATTGTAAAAATTGAATTTTTTGGTCCAAGAGTTTTAAAAAGAATATAAATTTCTCTATCTTTGCAAATATCTTTCATGAGTTCATTTAACTCTTTTTCACCCTCTTCTCTTAAAATAAGATTTAATGTAGGATCAAGATCTGTATCAGGAGATACCATAAATTTTGTGTTTTTCTTATCTCTTCCCTGATCATAATATCCATCAAAGTGAATTGTATGATTTGGGATTTTTAAAGGTTCCTCTTCTTTTTCTTCAATTGCTCTTCTTTTTATATATTCTCTATCCTCATCTGTTCCTATTGAAACAAAAATTTTTTTTGGATTTAAAATTTTTAAGAAATTTTCAATAAAATTATGAACACCTCTGCTCTTAATTTTTTTTAATCTTTTTAAACTCTCTTCATCAAACTTTTGAGAAAACTCATCTAAATATTCAAACATCTTATACCTCCAAATTTATTTTAATAGATAAAACCTTGAATTATCAAAAATTGGGCTAAACCATAAGTAATCATTATAATAATTGAATTTTTACTAATTTTACCTTTAAAAATTTGAAGTGCAAGAGTTGAGTCAGAGAGTATAAAAAGGATAGAACCAATAAATACTAAAAGAGAAGATTTTAATGGAAATATATAAATTCGTGGAATTGTAATAAAACTCATCAAAATTATAACAATTATGTAAATTAAGATCTCTTTTTTAAACTCTTCAATTTCAGGGAAGAGAAATTTATAAAAATAAGTACCATAAAGAATATATGGAATAAGAAAAATAAAAATATAAGAAGGTGTGTTCTCCTTGAAAAAATTTGATGTAATCAAAAATGTTAAAATGTAAAAAATGTGAGAGAGAAGAAAAGAAAATAAACCTAATTTGAAAAATATTTTTCTCTCTTCAAATAAAAGGAGTACATCTCCTAGAAAACTCATAAATAAAGCAACTATTAAGAGAAAAAGAACATTTTGAGAAGAAAAAACATAATACAAAATTAAAATTGGCATCAAAAGAGTTTTTGAAAAAAATCTTTTATTATAGAGTTTAAAATGAATAAAAATAAGATCAATGATGAGAAATAAAAAATATAAAAGTAAAAATATTATCTTCATTCAAATCTCCTTTTTGTTAATTATAAAACATATAATAACTAATTTCATGTTACAAAAGTGTCTGACACCTTTGTAACATAAGAAGATAATAAGTGAAATTCAAAAATTAAGTAAATGTGATAAAATTAAAAAAGTTAACATAAAACCTTCGGGGTCGGGTGGAATTCCCTACCGGTGGTAATGGGTTGAGTTAATTTAACTCAACCTTAGCCCACGAGCGTCTCTTCTTCAAAGAGAAGAGATGCAGATTTGGGTGAGATTCCCGAGCCGACGGTGAAAGTCCGGATGGGAGAAGGTTCCCTCCCCGAAGTCAAAAGGAGGGAAAGATGAGAAAAAAAACAAAAGAATTAGTTCTTGGTGCATTGCTTGCTGCACTTTCTTTTATTTCAATGTATTTTATCCAAATTCCAATTTTTGCTTCAGCGCCATACCTTCAATTTGATCCATCAGAAATTTTCACTCTCTTTGCTGCATTTTTTATCTCTCCAACAATGGGTGTTCTTGTAACTCTTGTTAAAGTGATTCTTTTTTACTTTACCAAACAGGAAAGTGGAATAATTGGGTCACTTATGAACTTTTTTGCAGTTGCACCATTTGTTTATTTTGCTGGTGTTATGTTTAAAAAATTAAAAAATTTAATTTATCCTTTAAATTATGTTGTTCCCATTTTAATTGGCACACTTGTTAGAGTTATTATTATGATACCTCTTAATTTAATCTTCTTACCACTCTTTATTGAAATTGGATTAAAGGAAACTTGGATTTACATTTATACAATCAACATTCCATTTAACATAATTGTATCACTTCTTAATGGATTTCTTTTTATTGTTTTTGCTTTTGCTCTATTTAGAATAAAGGAGATGAGAAAAAAGTTAGTTGATGTTAAAGAATGAAATCTTTTTAAAATTTGAAAAACCTTTAAGATATTTAGGTAGAGAATGGAATTCGGTTTATAAAAATCCTAAAGACAAAAAAAGATTCTTACTTATTTATCCCGACCTTTATGAGGTCGGGATTTCTTCTTATGCAATTATTCTTTTATATCATCTCATAAATGAAAGAGAAGATAGTTTCTGTGAAAGAGTTTTTTCACCCAATTCAGACTTTGAAAATTATTTAATAGAGAATGATCTCCCTCTTTTTTCAATTGAAACAAAAACTCCAATAAAAGATTTTCATATATTAGGTTTTAGTTTGCAATCTGAACTTAATTTTACTAATGTTTTAAATATTTTAAAACTTGGAAAAATTGAAATTTTTTCTAAAGATAGAAAAAATCTCCCAATTATTTTAGGTGGAGGACCACTAACTCTTAATCCATCACCACTTATGCCATTTTTTGATGCTTTTGTGATTGGCGAAGGAGAAGAGGTTGTAAATGAGATTCTTAATAAATTTGATTTAAATAAAGAGGCTTTTCTTGAAAATCTAAATGAAATTGATGGTATTTTTGTTCCAAAATTTGGAAAAAAGAAAATTAAAAAGAGATACATAAAAGATTTTGAAAATTCATACTATCCAAAAAAACCTTTAGTTCCATACATTCAAGTTATTCATGATAGAGGAGTTGTTGAGATTTTTAGAGGATGTGATAGAGGCTGCAGATTTTGTGTTTCAGGAATGGAAAAAAGACCAAGAAGAGAAAGAAGCATAAATAAAATAGTAGAAATAGTTAACTCAATTATAAAAAACACAGGTTTTGAAGAAATTTCTCTACTTTCTCTTTCAACAACAGATTACTCAAAAATTGAAGAACTTTTAAAAATTTTAAAAGAGAATCTTAATGATAAAAAAATAACAATCTCTTTACCATCATTAAGAATAGATAGTTTTTCTTTAAAACTACTTGATTTGATTGATACAGGAAGAAGGATAACACTTACCTTTGCACCTGAAGGTGGGAGTGAAAAAATAAGAAAGGTGATGAATAAACCAATAAAAGATGAGGAAATTTTTGAAGTTATAAGAGAGGCAGTTAAAAGAGGATATAAAAAGATAAAACTCTACTTTCTTGTTGGAGTTCCTTATGAAGATGAAGAAGATATAAAAGGAATAAGAGAAATTATAAAAAGAATAAAAATTGAAAATAAAGAAATAAAACTTTCAATTTCAATTAATCCTTTTATTCCAAAACCATTTACTCCTTTTCAATGGGAACCCTTTATTTCAAAAGATGAATATATTAAAAAAATAAAAATTATAAAAAGTGGATTAAAGGATATTAATTTAAATTATAGAGGATGGGAAGAGTCATTTATTGAAGCAATCCTCTCAAGAGGTGATGAAGAAATTAGTGAATTGATTTATGAGGCCTTTTTATTAGGTGAAAAGTTTTCAAACTGGAGAGAATATTTTCATTTTGAAATTTGGGAGAGGATTTTAAAAAGAAAGAACTTTAAAATTGTTGATAAAATTTTAAATGGATTTGATTTAAATGATGAGTTTCCATGGGATTTTATTGATATTGGAATTGATAAAAATTTTTTAATTTGGGAAAGAGAGAAAGCAAAAAGAGGAGAGATAACAGAGCCATGTTTTATGAATTTTGAAAAGTGCTCATCATGTGGAGTTTGTTTTAATTTATGATAAGAATCAGAGTTGAATATAAAAAAGAGAATCTTTTTATATTTTTATCTAATCTTGACATAATAAAGTATTTAGAGAGAACACTAAGAAGAAGTGAGTTACCAATTGTTTATACTCAAGGCTTTAATCCAAAACCTAAAATGGATTTTTCGCCAGCACTTCCTCTTGGAATTCCAAGTGAGAGTGAAATTTTTGAATTTTATTTAACTCAAAAAACTGCAAATGATCAAATTTTAGAAAAATTAAAGAAAAGTGTTGATAAGGAACTAACAATAAAAAGAGTAAGGGAAATAAATATAACTTCACCTTTACTATCTTATCTTATTACTCATTTTGAAATTGAATTAATTGGGGAGATTTTTAGAAAATTTGATTTTAAAAATTTCAAAATAAAAAAAGAAAACTATTCATATTTAGAATTAAAAAACTTTCTTTTTCTCGAAGAAGAGATATCTTATGGAAAAAGGTTAATTATAAGTAAAAATCTCTCTTTAAGACTTTTTTATGAAAATTTAAAAATATATAGCAATGAGATGCTTTTTATTAAAAAAATAAAAAATTTAAGAATTGAAAATGGAAAAATTTATGATTCATTTGATTTAGATTAAATTAGTTGATAAAATAGTTTTAATGCAAAAAGAACTTTTAGTTTTTGGCTCTTTTACAAAAGATTTTCTTGAAAATCATAAAGGAGATAAGAGAGTTGCAATTGGCGGAAGTTCAGCATATTTTTCAATTTCAACATCCCTTGTTGGATTAAAAGTATATCCTGTGGGATTTATATCAACTGATATAAATGAAGAAGAATTAGAGACTCTTTCAAAAATAGTTGATTTAAGATATTTAAAAAGGGAGAAAAGATTAAATTTTCATATAAAATATGATGAAAATTTAAATGCTCATTATATAAAAGATCTTGAAGAAAATGATGAGATTATTGAATATAAAAATGTACCAATAAAACCATATGTGCATGTGTGTGTTATCTCAAGCATTAGAAATCAAATGGATATAATTGAATATTTCAAAGATAAAGGCAGTTTTGTATCAACAGGAACTTATTTAATTAGAGTTAATAAAGATAGAGAAACTGTTTTAAAAATGTTAAAATTATCAGATTTATTCTTTTTAAATAGAGATGAAGCACTCTCTCTTTCTCAAAAAGAAAATTTTGATGATGCATTAGAATTTTTTAAAAATAGTCAAAAAATGGTTGTTATTACCCTTGGAAAAGATGGTGCAATTTTTATAAAAGGAGAGGAATTTTTTAAAGTAAATGCTTATAAAACAGAGGTTGTTGATCCAACAGGCGCTGGAGAAACATTTGCAGGAGGTTTTTTAGCATCTTATATTCTTTATGGTAATCCTCTTCTTTCATTAAAATATGGAACTCTATTATCATCTTTTGTAATAGAAGATTTTGGGATAAGCGCTCTTCTTAAGATAAAAAGAGAGGATATCTTAAAAAGATTGGAGGAGATAAAATGATTGAGATTAATTTTGATAAAGTTAATTCTATAAGCAATTTTTTAAAAAATTTTGAAATAAATTATGATGTTTTGCCTGGAGTTGAAAAAGCAAAAGATAGAGACGATGCAAAGGAAAAACTGACACTTCTCTTTTATGTAGATGCAATATGTCATCAAACACAAAATTTTTATGGTGAAATTGATGGAGTTTTTTATAAAGGTTGGGACTACCTTCTCTACTCTTTTAAAAAGGAGTATGAAAAAGATAAAAGTTTTATAAAAACAAAAAGGATGAAAAAAATCAGAGGTGATGATTTAAAAAGAATTTTGAATGGCTCTGGAGATAGATATTATGAGAGAGCGCATCTTTTGAGAAATTGTGCTTTTATTCTTGAAAGAGATTTTAAAGGAGACATTTTTGAAATTTATAATCTTTCAGAAGGTTATATAAAAAGAGAAGGCAAACCTGATCTTATAACTCTTTTTCATAAATTTAAAGCATATAAAGACCCACTCAATAAAAAAACTTTTCTTTTCTTAAACATTGCAAAGAAGGTCGGGTTTTGGGAAATAAAAGATCCCCATTCTTTGTGGACACCGGTTGATTATCACCTTGAAAGGGTTAGTTTAAGAGTTGGCTTGGTTGATGTTTCTGAAAAAATAAAAAAGAAGTTAGTTTTAGGAAAAAGGGTTTCCCAAAAATTTGATTTATCTTTAAGAGAAAAAATTGGTAGTGCAGTAAAAGAAATTTCAAATTTATCAGGAATCTCAATTGAAAAATTGGATCAAGTATTTTGGTCTCTTGGAAGAAGTATTTGTTTTAAAGACGGACCAAAGTGCGATGGAGTTTTTGATGAAAATAACACATTTACTAAGATAACTCATATATCGCTAAAAAATGGGTGTCCATTTAAAGAATTTTGTAATGCTTATAAAAATATTGAACTAAGAAATTTAAAAGAATCAAACATTTACACCATCTTCTACTAACTATGTTACAAAGGTGTCTGACACCATAGTAACATGTTGAAAATTTTGAGAAAATCTATATAATTTTTAAAGAGCCTTCTTATCAAGAGTGGCGGAGGGAACTGGCCCTGTGAAGCCCGGCAACCTGTGTCTCAAAGGCATAAGGTGCCAAATCCAGCAGGCTCAATATTTGCCTGGGAGATAAGAAGGTTGTCTTCTCCCAGAGTAAAAGTAAAGGAGGTATTTTATGAGAAAATATCTTTTTACATCTGAATCAGTAACAGAAGGACACCCAGATAAAATTGCTGATCAAATTGCAGATACGGTTTTAGATGAATGTTTAAAAGTAGATCCATTTTCTAGGGTTGCCTGTGAAGTTATCACAACAACTGGCCTTGTGCATGTTGCTGGAGAAATTACAACAAAAGCAAGATTAGATTATCAAGAAATTGTAAGGAATGTAATAAAAGATATTGGTTATGATAAAGAGGGGTATGGCTTTAACTATGAAAGTGTTGGAGTAATTGTTTCTGTTAAAGAGCAATCTCCTGATATTGCAATGGGAGTGGATAAGGCTCTTGAATCAAAAGAGGGGGAGATGGAAGAAACTCTGGGAGCAGGAGATCAGGGAATTATGTTTGGTTATGCAACAAATGAAACTCCAGAATTTATGCCAATGCCAATTATGCTTTCTCATAAATTGTGCAAAAGACTTGCTGAAGTAAGAAAAAAAGGAATTCTTCCGTATTTAAGACCAGATGGAAAATCTCAAGTAACAGTTGAATATAATGAGAGAAAACCAAAAAGAGTTACAAAAATTGTTCTTTCAGCACAACATGATCCAGATGTGCCTCTTGAAAAATTAAGAGAAGATCTTATTGAAACAGTCATAAAGCATGTTATTCCAAGTCATATGCTTGAGACGACTGAATATTTTATAAATCCAACAGGAAGATTTGTTATTGGTGGTCCAAAAGGAGATACAGGTCTTACAGGTAGAAAAACAATTGTTGATACTTATGGTGGAATGGCTAAAAATGGCGGAGGTTGTTTTTCTGGAAAAGATCCAACAAAGGTTGATAGGAGTGCATCTTACATGGCAAGATATGTTGCAAAAAATATAGTTGCAGCAGGTCTTGCAGATAAAGTTGAAATTCAAGTTGCATATGCAATAGGCAAAGCAAAACCCGTTGCTCTTTTTGTGGATACATTTGGAACTGGAAAAATTGATGATGAAAAACTTGAAAAATTTATTGAAGAGAAGATAGATTTTACTCCTCTTGGTATGATAAATAAACTTAATTTAAGACAACCAATTTATAGAAAAACTGCATGCTATGGACACTTTGGATGGGAAGAGTATCCTTGGGAAAAACTTGATCTTGTCCCACTCTTCAAATCTCTCCTTGAGTAAAATTGCAGATGTTTTTATTGAGGATGTACCACTCATAAAAGAAGATTTACCACTTTTTTCATATGTAATTCCTGAAAAATTAATAGAAAAAATTGATATTGGAAAAAGGGTTTTTGTTCCTTTTGGTAGGGGAAATAAATTAAAAAGGGGAATAATTATAAAAATTTGGGATGGGTCAAAAGAAAATTTAAAAGAGATAATAGATCTTGTTTCAGATTATAAAATTATTGATGATGTTGGTATAAGAGTTTTATTAAAATTACATGAAAAATATTTTGCTCCTATCTCAACTATTTTAAAAAAGATTTTACCACTTGGAAAAAGCAAAAAAGGAGAAGAGATAATTAAACTAATTGATTTTGAATTTGAAAAGAGCCTCTCTTTTCGTGAAAAAAGGAAGTTTGAACTCCTAAACTTTATTCAAGAGAGTGGTGGTGAAATAAAATTAAGAATTCTTAAGAAATTTTTCTCTTCAAAAGTCATAAATGATCTAATAAAAAGGGGGATAATAATAAAAAAATATGAGTTTCCAAAAGGAAGAAAAGCAGAAAGAGGTATGATTGAAGAGAAAAAATTTGAAAATGTAAAAGATATTTCAATTGATGAAAATACAATTTTATATGGTTTTACATATAAAGAGAGATGGAACTACTATGTTGATTTGATAAAATCATATGTTTCAAAAGATAAAAAGATAAAAATTATTTTTCCTGAGAAAATTGAAGTTGAAGAGTTTTATAAATTTATTCCAGATGAAGTAAAAATTATCTCTGAAAAAATAACAGGAGAAGAAGGAAAAAGGGAGAGAGAAACTATTTTAAAAGAAATTTATGAAAATAAAATAAAAATTCTTATTGGAACAACAATATCTCTTCTTCTTCCTTTAGATGAAAATTTGCTTATTATTGAGAATGAATCAAGATTTAAAGAACTTGAAGATATTCTCTCTTTAAAAATAATAGAATTTGTAAGAACTTATGCACAAGAGAAAAATATTAAAATTCTAATTGGTTCACTATATCCATCTTTCGAAGCACTTCTTACATCAAAAAGAGAGAAATTTAATATAATAAAGAAAAAATTTAGTTTAAAGAATATTGAAATTTTATATAGAGATTCTGAAAGGTTAATTACACCATATATAAAAAACTTAATTATAAAAAGTAAAAATAAGAAAATTTTTATTTTTTATCCAAGAAAAGGTTATTTTCAATATCTTTTTTGTGATGAGTGCGGATACACTTCAAAATGTCCAAAATGTAAAGTTCCGCTAACATATTTCAAAGAAGAGGGAAAACTTATATGTAAAATTTGTGGTTATGAAAAACTTCCTTTTGATATTTGTCCACAATGTGGTGGATTTTCAATGAGATTTTCATCTCCAGGAATAGAAAGAGTAAAAGAAAAATTTAAAAAAATCTTTAAAGATAAAATTATTCTTGAGTTAGATGATTGGATTACAAAAGGAAGTGATAAAAAAAGAAGAGAGATTGAAAATGAATTTATGCTTAATGGAGATATTTTAATAGGTACTCATCTAATTTTACCACTTTTAAAAAGAGTTAATAATTTCATCTTTATCTTTCTTGATATAGATTTTATGCTTAACTTTCCAGAGTATGACTCTTTTGAAAATATTTTTTATCTTATTTTAAGAGTAATTGAGGAATCAAATGTAAATCAAGGAAAAATTTATTTGCAAACAAAATTTCCAAAAAATATTATTTTTAAGGCATTTAAAGAGAAAAACCTCTCTCTCTTTATAAATGATGAATTAAAAAGAAGAAAAGAAACAAAATTTCCGCCATATTATAAATATGTTGTGATTGAAGATATTCAAAAAGAATATTTAGATGAATTTTTAAAATTAAAAGAAAATGATGATGAGATTTATTATTTTAACGGAACATTAAAGATTAAAACGAAAAATTTTTTCAAATTTAAATCAATTTTTGATAAAATTAAATATGAAAAGACTTTAAGAATTAAGGAGTTTTGAAAGTGAGAGAGATTATATTAATTGGTAATCCAATTTTAAGAAAAAAATCTCAACCTGTAAAAAAGGTAGATAAATATATTGAAAGGTTAGTTGATGAGATGAAAAAAATACTTTTAAAAAGTGAAATTCCAGCAGTTGGTCTTTCTGCACCTCAAATTGGAGAACTTTTAAGAGTAATAATATATAGAGAGGAAGATAAAATTCACACAATTATTAATCCTAAAATTTTAAAAAAAGAGGGAAAAATTGTAATTGAAGAAGGATGCCTTTCAATTCCAGGAGTTTATGGTGATGTAGAGAGAGCAAACAAAATTTTGGTTTCAGGAATTTCTTTAACTGGAAAGAAGATTGAAATAGAAAAAGAGGGTTTGCCTGCTGTTATTATTCAACATGAAATAGATCATTTGGATGGAATTTTATTTATTGATAGAGTAAAAGATATTAAAACATTAAGAGTTGAAGAAGGATATAAAATTCCAGAGGAGCTTTTAAATAAAGTTTAATGAAAATAGTTTTTTTTGGCTCAGACTCTTTTTCTCTTCCATTTTTAGAAGAGTTATATAAAAAAGGTTTTGAAATTACTCTTGTTATAACAACTCCAGATAAACCAAAGGGAAGAGGTTTAAAAATTGAGGAGACACCAACAAAAAAATTTGCAAAGGAAATTGGTTTAAATTTCATTGAGGTTGATAAATTTAAAAATTTTTTTGAACTAATTGAAAAAAATAAAGGAGATATTGGAGTTGTTGTTTCTTTTGGAAAAATAATTCCTCAGAGAGTTTTAAATATTTTTGAGAAAGGAATAATAAATGTTCATCCATCTCTTCTTCCTAAATATAGAGGTCCAAATCCTATAAGATGGCAAATTTTAAATGGAGAAAAAAAGAGTGGAATAACAATAATAAAATTGACAAAAGAGGTTGATGCTGGACCAATTTTAACTCAAAAAGAGATTTCAGTTGAAGAAAGTGATAATTACACAAACTTAACAAAAAAGTTAATTGAAATTGGAAAAGAAGCGCTAATTGAGGCTCTTGAATTAATAGAGGAAGGAAAAGAGAGTTGGATTGAACAAAAAGGAGAATCAACATATGCACCTAAATTTGAGAATGATTTTGAAAAACTTGACTTTAAAATGGATGGAGAATACTTAAGAAGAAAAATTCTATCACTTTCTCTTGAACCAGGAGCATATGCTTTTTTTAGAGAAAAAAGAGTAAAAATTTTAGATGCTTCACTTTTAAATAATCAAATTCAAGGAGAAGCAGGAGAAATAGTTTTTGTTGATAAAAATTCATTTGGAATTAAAACTTTAAATAAAATTCTTATTCCTAAATTAGTAAAAGTTGAGGGTAAAAGAGAGATGAGTATTAAAGAGTTTATAAATGGATATAAACCAAAAGTTCATGAAAAATTTTATTAAATTTTTAATAAATCTCTAAGTATCTCTCTATCTCCCAATCAGTTACATGAGTTCTAAAACTATCCCACTCCTCCTTCTTTGCTTCAACTAATTTTTCAATGACATGTTCTGTTAAAGCGCTCTTTAAAACATCATCCTTTAAAAACTCTTCCATTGCTTCCATTAAATTTCCTGGTAGACTCTCAATTCCGAGTTTTTTTCTTTCTTCATCTGTCATATTGTAAATATCAATATTAGTTGGCTCTCCTGGGTCAATTTTATTTCTAATTCCATCAATTCCTGCTGCAAGAATTACTGCAAAAGCAAGATAAGGATTACATGATGGATCAGGTGATCTAAATTCAATTCTTCTTCCAATACCAGTTGCAGATGGAATTCTAATTAAAGCAGATCTATTTCTTAATGCCCATGATATATAAACTGGTGCTTCATAACCTGGAACAATTCTTTTATATGAATTTACTGTTGGATTAGCAATGAAAGTTATTCCTTTTGCATGTTTTAAAATTCCTCCAATAAAATAGAGTGCTTCTTTTGATAATTCATATTTTCCATTTTTGTCATAAAAAATGTTTTCTCCATTTTTAAATAAAGATAAATGTGTATGCATTCCAGAACCATTTATTCCATAAACAGGTTTAGGCATAAATGTTGCATGTAGTCCATATTTTAAAGCAATCGTTTTTGTTACAAGTTTAAATGTAATAACATTGTCTGCGGTTCGTAAAGCATCTGAATATCTAAAATCAATCTCATGTTGTCCTTCTGCTACTTCATGATGTGCTGTTTCAACTTCAAATCCCATCTCTTTAAGAGTTGTAACAATCTCTTCCCTTACTTTTTCACCGAGATCAATTGGAAGCATATCAAAATAACTTCCATGATCATGTGTTATTGTTGTTGGTTTTCCAAATTGATCTTTTTTAAATAGGAAAAATTCTGCTTCTGGTCCTGCATTTAATACATAACCAAACTCATCTTTTACTTTTTTCATCTCTTTTTTAAGAATATATCTTGGATCCCCTTCAAATGGTGTGCCATCTGGATTTAAAACATCACAAATCAATCTTGCAACTGTTCCTCCACCAATTGTCCATGGAAGAATTGCAAATGTGTCTGGATCTGGTAAAAGAAGCATATCTGACTCTTGAATTCTCACAAAACCTTCAATTGATGAACCATCAAATAAAACTCCATTATCAAGAACATATGGAAGTTCTGAAGAAGGTATTTCAACATTTTTAGGAATTCCTAAAATATCTGTAAATTGAAGTCTAATAAAAACCACATTTTTCTCTTTCACAAGTTTTAAAACATCACTCTTATCCATTTTAATATACCTCCTTAAAAATTAAATTTTATATATACCACTTCTCAAATTTTTGTCAACATGTTACAAAAGTGTCAGGCACCTTTGTAACATGTTACTATGGTGTCAGGCACCATTGTAACATGGTGTATAATAATTATTAGAGGTTAATTATATGAAATATATTAAAGATGGTGGTATTATTTTTGTGGTTATGGAAAAAGGAGAGAGAATTAAGGATAATTTAGAAAAACTAATTCTTAAAGAAAAAGTTTTAGATTGTGGAATTATTTTATCATCAACTGGAATGGTTAAAAATGTTGAAGTAGGTTTTGGATATTATGATGGAAAAAATGTATCTTATGAAAAAGAAATTTTAGAGGGACCATTTGAACTTTTAAGCATGAGTGGATTACTTATAAATAATGAAAACTATCCATTTCATATTCATATAAATTTAGGAGATAAAGAAAAAAGAAGTTTTGGAGGACATCTTTTTGATGGAGAAATTCATACATTTATAGAAATGGCAATAATTGAATCAAATTTAAAATTAGAAAGAAAATTAAAAGATGGTTTAAATTTACTCAATTTTAAACATTAAAACATTTCTAATTTCCTTGTTATAATATTAAAGTTATTTTTAAAGGAGTTTTATTATGGAAAAGAATTTTGCAATTAAAACAATAAATCTTGGAAGAATTTATAAAAAAGGAAAAAGAATAATAGAGGCTCTAAAAAATATTAACATTGAAGTTAATAGAGGAGAAATTTTTGGTCTTTTAGGACCAAATGGGGCTGGAAAAACTACACTCATTAAAATACTTACAACAATTCTTCTTCCAACTACTGGAAAAGCATATGTATTAGGTTTTGATGTAGAAAAAGATACATTGAAAATAAGAGAAAAAATAAATATGGTTAGTGGAGGAGAATGGGCAGGGTATGGAATTTTAACCGTAAAAGAAAATTTATGGATGTTTTCACAATTTTATGGAATTCCATCTAAATTAGCAAAAAAAGAAATTGAAAAATATCTTGAGATATTTGACTTAAAAGAAGAGGCAAACACAAAAATAAGTAATTTATCAACGGGAATGAGACAAAAAATGAATTTCATCAGAGGAATACTTTCAGATCCTGAAGTTCTTTTCCTTGATGAGCCAACACTTGGTTTAGATGTTCAAGTTGCAAGAACAGTTAGAAATTTTATAAAAGATTGGATAAAAGAGAAACCAATAAGAACTATACTTTTAACAACTCACTATTTACATGAAGCAGATGAGTTGTGTGATAGAATTGCAATAATTGATAATGGACAGATCTATGCACTTGATACCCCAGAAAACCTTAAAAATATTTTAAAAGATAGAATCTATTATTCGGTTGAAGTCTTAAGAAATGAGTATTTAAAACTTGACTCAATTCCTTATACAACAAAATTTTTTGTAAATCCAATTAAAGATGGAAAAATTGAAATTAAATTTCAGTTAGAAAGTGAAAACCGAATTGTCGATGTCTTTAACTTTTTAAAAGACAAAGGTTTTAATGTTCTTTCATTTAAAAAAAGAGAGCCAACCCTTGAGGATGTTTTTATAGAAATTGTTGGAAGGGAATTTAAAGATGAAGAGATACATAGTTAGAAATTTAAGAGCAATAAAAGGAAGAGCATATCCAAGAATTATTGCAGCAAATAGAGAATATTCTTGGGTAATTGCAGATGTTGTTTTACCACTTCTTTCTGTTGTTGCTTATGGACTCCTTTATAAATATTTAGGAGCAAGTAAAGATTTTTTAGGCTTTGCAGTTCTTGGTGGAGCAATGAGTGCTTTTTGGCTAAATGTTTTATGGGATATGGCATCACAACTTTATTGGGAGAGAATGAGTGGTAATCTTCAACTCTACATAATTAGCCCAATTTCACTTATGTCTATTTTATTTGGGATGAGCATAGGTGGTATGTTTTCAACTTCTCTTAGAGCACTTGCAACATTAACTGTTGGTACACTTATATTTAAACTAGATTTTAGTTTTATAAATATACCTCAACTTATTCTTGTCTTCTTTTTAACTCTTTCTGCTCTATATGGACTTGGAATGACTCTTGCCTCACTTTATCTTATTTGGGGAAGAGAGGCTTGGCACCTTTCAGAATTTTTCCAAGAGCCAGTCTATCTTGTTAGTGGAATGTATTTTCCAATTAAATTTTTAGGAATTACAGGATTTTTCTCTTCAATTATTCCTTTAACTTTAGGCCTTGATGGAATAAGACAACTTATATTCAAACAAGGTGCACTTTTTGGATTTTTAAGCGTTAAAGTTGAAATAATAATTCTTGCAATTTTAACAATTATTTATCTTTTTCTTGCCTATTATTACCTTAAAAAGATGGAGTATCTTGCAAGAAAGGAGGGGAAGTTAACAATAAGATGGGAATAATTAAAAAAATTATAAATGATTTTAAAGCATCATTTTCTCTTGGTTGGAAAATTGAAAGCAACTGGACAGATCCATTTTTGTTTATAATATACTCTCTTGCAAAACCACTTTCGAGTGCATTTATATTAATAATTATGTTTATTATAATAACAAGGAACCAACTTCCAGAATATATTCCACATCTACTCATAGGAAATGCACTTCACCTTTATACTGCAAATGTTCTTTTTGGAATTGCCTGGACAGTAATTGATGATAGAGAATATTATGAAACATTAAAATATGTTTACATTTCTCCTATAAGTTTATTTTTATTTTTAACAGGAAGAGGTTTTGCAAAATATATAACAACAACAATTTCAGCAATAATAATTTTAATTACAGGATCTCTTATTTTAAAAGTTCATTTTTCATTGATTCCATATTGGTATATCTATCTTCCAATATTTATGCTTCTTGGAACATTATCACTATTTATAATTGGTTACTTTTTTGCAGGTGTAAATTTTTTAATTTCAAGACAAGGTTGGTTTTTAACTCAAAGCGCAACAGGAGTTTTTCTTCTTTTAACTGGCGCAATTTTTCCAATTGATACACTTCCATCGTTTTTAGGTAAAATAGGAATTTTTATTCCACAAACAATATGGATGGATGGAATGAGAGTTATTCTCTTAGGAAGCGGGTGGAATGAAGTATTTAAAAATTTAAATATAAATGAATTAACTACATTGCTTGCTCTTGAAAATTTAATTTATTTTATAATTATTTTTCTTTTCTTTAACTTTTCACTTAAAATCGCAAGAACAAGAGGACTTATTGATCAAAGATCAATGGGTTAATTAAAATAAACTCTTTTCAATCACAAACTTTTCTAAAATTAATTTATAAATTTCTTCATAACTATTTGCTGAAAACTCATTGCAATTTTCTTTTCCCCTTGAAAAATGAATATAGTTTATTCCACAATTTTTTGCACCAAGGCAATCTTTTTCAAAACTATCCCCAATATGTAAAACTTCACTTTTTTCTACCTTAAACTCATCTAAAATTTTTTGAAAATTTTTTTTATTTGGCTTAACAAACCCCAATTCATCAGAAAAGAAGGTTTTATCAAAATAATCTAAAAGTGAATATCTTCTCAAAATTTCTCTTAATGCCCATCCTGGAGTCCTTCCAGCATCAGATAGGATACATAGTTTAATATTTAATTTTTTCAACTTTTTTATAAAATCTTCAACTTCATCAATAAGTGGAGGTGGAATTTCAAAAATTGCTGTTTCATAAACTTTTTTCACATCTTCCAAAACAACTTTATTTGGTTTTATTCCAAAAATTTTATAAAAATAACATATCTGCTTTTCTGTGTTTACACTTTTTAAAGTTTTTTTCTGAGTTGAGAAAAGCCAATTACTCATTTTTTCATATGCTTTTTTTGCATCTGAATATGAAATGTTAAGAGGGGAGAGATATTCTAAAAGTTTTTTTAATCTTATCTCTCCCCTCTTCTCTTCAAGATCTTCTCTGTCTTCAATTATTGTGTCCCAAAGATCTAAACTTATTACTTTAAGCAACTTTTTCTTTTCTAATATCTTCGAGAATTCTCTTTAACTCTTCTCCTTCAATTGTCTCTTTCTCAAGTAAGACATCAACTACTTTATAAACTCCCTCTTCATTCTCTTTTAGAATTTTCTTTGCCCTCTCAAAGCACTCCTCAACAATATTTCTTACCTCTTTATCTATCTCATAAGCGATCTGTTCTGAATAATCTCTCTCTGATGCAATATCTCTTCCTAAAAATATGTATTCACTTTTTCTTCCAAAAGTAAGAGGTCCTAATCTTTCACTCATTCCAAATTCTGTTACCATTTTCCTTACAATTTCAGTTGCTCTTCTAAGATCATTTTCTGCACCAGTTGTTTTATCTTTTGTAAATAGTTCTTCTGCTGCTCTACCACCAAGAAGTGTAGTCACTTCTGAAAGAAGTTGTTCTCTTGTTCTTAAAAATTTCTCCTGTTCTGGAAGTTGAAGTGTATAACCTAATGCCATTCCTCTTGAAACTATTGAAATTCTATGAACTGGGTCAGAACCTGGTAGCATATTTGCAACTACAGCATGACCTGTCTCATGAAATGCAATAATTCTTTTTTCTTCTTCTGAAACAACTCTTGTTTTTTTCTGTGGGCCTGCAATAACTCTATCAATTGCCTCTTCAAGTTCATCCATTGTAATATATTTTTTATTTCTTCTTGCTGCAAGAAGTGCTGCTTCATTCACTAAATTTTCAAGATCTGCTCCAGTAAAACCTGCTGTTCTTTTTGCAAGAGTAGTCAAATTTATATCTGGTCCAAGTGGTTTGTTTCTTGTGTGAATCTTTAAAATTGCTTCTCTCTCTTTTACATCTGGATAATTTACAACAACTCTTCTATCAAATCTTCCGGGACGTAAAAGCGCAGGATCTAAAATATCTGGTCTATTTGTTGCTGCAATTACTATTATTCCACTATTTGGATCAAATCCATCCATCTCAACAAGAAGTTGGTTTAATGTTTGCTCTCTTTCATCATGTCCACCACCAAGACCTGCACCTCTTTGCCTTCCAACAGCATCTATTTCATCAATAAATATGATACAAGGAGCATATTTTTTTGCTTCATTAAATAAATCTCTTACTCTTGCTGCACCAACTCCAACAAACATTTCAACAAATTCAGAGCCAGAAACAGAGAAAAATGGAACCCCAGCCTCCCCTGCAACTGCTTTAGCAAGAAGAGTTTTTCCACAACCAGGTGGTCCAACAAGAAGAATTCCTTTTGGAATCTTTGCACCAAGTGCTGCAAATTTTCTTGGGTTTCTTAAAAATTCAATTTCTTCTTGCAAATCTTCTTTTACCTCTTCTAATCCTGCAACATCATTAAATGTTACTTTTGGCTTATTTTCTATAAAGAGCCTTGCTCTACTTTTTCCAAAGTTAAAAACTTGTGAATTTGCCCCTCCAGAAATGGCTCTCATCATTATCATCCAGAAAAAGATAAGAAGAATTACTGAACCAATGTTTGTTAAAACATACCACCATGTTCCACTATTTGAAGTTGGTTTAATTGTTGCATTAACTCCTTTTTCAATAAGAAGATTTGGAAGATTTGGATCATCAAATGGAGGAAGAACTGTTGTGAATTTTGAACCATCTAAATATGTTCCAGTTACATTTTGACCATCAATTGTGATTTCTTTTACTTTTCCATCTTTAACTTTTAAAATAAATTCTGTATAAGAAATTTTTTCAGTTGAAGTGAGACTTGATGATCCAGAATAGAAACTATAAATAAAGTAAACAAAAATTATCATTAATATAATTGGTAAAATGCTTCTAATTATATTAAATATGTTATTATTTTTTTTCATATTTCATCACCTCATACATATAAACTTCAGGTTTCAAAACACAAATATAAGGAAGATTTCTATATTTTTCATTAAAATCAAGACCATAACCCACAACAAACTCATCTGGAACTTCAAAACCGTAAAATTCAACTGGAACTTCTTTTATCCTTCTTACTTTTTTATTTAAAAGTGCAACTGTTTGAAGAGATAAGGGTTTCCTTGAGGAAAGTAGTTCTCTAAGGTGAGATAAAGTTAAACCTGTATCAACTATATCTTCAACAATTAATACATGTCTACCTTCTATTGAGTGATCAAGATCTTTCGTTATTTTAATTATACCAGAACTTTTTGTAGATGCACCATATGATGAAATTCCCATAAAATCTAATGATAAATAAATATCCATCTCTTTAATTAAATCAGATAAAAAAATTGTTGCACCCTTTAAAATACAAACAAGGTGTGGAAATAAATTTCTATAAACTTCACTAATTTCCTTTGCAAGTTCTTTAACTCTTTTTTTTATCTCTTCTTCTGTTATAAGAATCTTTTGTATATCTTTGTCCATTCATTATCCTCCAATTTAATTGTAATATATAAAACTCTTTTTGTCATCTCATTAACCTTATAATCATCGCTTATTCTTAATCCAATAATCCATAGTATATCACCTTTTGAGTCATAAAGAATAGGTATTTTCCACTTAACACTTTTTGGAATTTTTATATCTGTAAGAAAATCTTGAATTTTTTTAGAGTTTTTCATCCCAAGTGGAGTTACTCTAAACCCATATTTTGGAGGTTTAATATAAAGAGGAAATGAAATTTTATCAAAATCAAAATATGCCTCAAATTTATCTTTTGTTTTTTCTATTCTTTCAACTATTTTAAGAGAAATAGTTAAGCCTTCTTTTTTAATCTCTCCTAAATCTTTTATTTCAATTAAAAAATCTTTAAAAGTGGGCTTTTCTCTTTCAATTACAATATTCTTTCTTTCCCTTATTGCAATTAAATTTTTTGACATTTTTATCTCTTTTCCACTTTTTTTATCAACCAAAGAGATGATATCATCAATGTTTTTAACTGAAAATTCTCTTATCTCTTCTTTAAACTTTTCAATTATCTTTCTTATAACTCTTCTTTGAATTGATTTATGAAGATTTTTAAATTTTTCTATTTCAATGAAATATGAATCTTCCTCCTCTTTAACTATCTCTTTAAATTTTTCTTGAGTAACACTTTCAAGAAAATCTTCATCTACCCTTATAAGATTACTTAAATCAAAAACTCTTTCTCTAAATGATTTATTAAATGTATTCTCAATATATGGAATTAACTCGTTTCTTATTTTGTTTCTTAAATAGATGTTCTCCAAATTTGTTTTATCAATTCTATATTCTATTTCTTTCTCTTTTAAATAATTTATTATTTCTTCTCTTTTTACAACAAGAATTGGATGAATTATATCTTCTCTTTTTGGTAATATTCCTTTTAAACCACTTAAACCTGTCCCTCTAATAAAATTCATTAAAATTGTCTCTATGTGATCATCAAAATTATGAGCAAGTGCTATTTTTGTATAGCCTTCTTTCTTTTTTATTTCATTGAAAAAAAGAAACCTCTCCTCTCTTCCGACCTCCTCAATTGACTTTTTTCTCTCTTCGCTTAACTTTTTTATGTTTAATCTCCTAACATAGAGAGGAATTTTTAATTTTTGAGATATAATTCTTACAAAATCTTCATCTAAATCAGAATCTTCACCTCTTAAAAGATGGTTTAAATGTGCAAGTATTAAAGAATTTTTATAATTTTCTTTTAAAAAATAAACAAGGAAAGTTGAGTCAGGACCACCTGAAAATGCAACCACAATTTTATCTTGAGGCATAATAATGGAATTTTCTTCAATAAAATTTTTTACTTTAGATATTAAATTCATTTTAATGGTGGCGGCGGAGGGAGTCGAACCCACGACACCACGGGTATGAGCCGTGTGCTCTGACCAACTGAGCTACGCCGCCTTAATTCAAATTTTACTAAATTTAAAAAAAGTTTCAATAAAAAATTTTGATTAATAATTAATAATTTTTTACTATAACAATTGCATTTGCACCAAGTCTTTCTTCTCTTAAAGTCATTTCTTTAAATACATCTTCTTTTGCCTACAATGTTGAGTTTTATTGTTAAAATCACAAACTCTTCCAAAGTTAGAAAATGATGTTTTTATTGAAGATAATTATAATTTTTTTTAAAATATTCTTCAATTTTTTTACCTAATTTTTGTTGAACTCCCCAATCTCCAAAAACAATTTTATCTTTTAAATTTTCTTTTATAAAATTCTTTATTTTTTCATCTACCTTCCCACTTTTTTTAAATTGAAATGGAGTTTGAGGAAGTGGAATAAATGTATGCGCGTGAATTTTTGCACCCATTTGAACTAAATCTTTCATAACTTTTAATGTATCTTCAATATCTTCTTCCTCCTCTCCTGGAAGACCAAAAATAAAATCAACAATTGGTTTTATATTAAACTTAATTGAAAGTTCAACAGATTTATAAATCTCTTTAACTCCATGACCTCTATTTATTAAACTTAAAACTCTTTCACTTCCAGACTGTGCACCAATTACAATTGAATCATTAGATGCATATTTTTTTAACAATATAAGCGTTTCTTCTAAAACAAAATCTGGCCTCACTTCAGATGGAAATGTGCCAAGAAAAATCCTTCCTTTATCTTTTAAAACTCTCTTTATCTCTTTTAAAAGTTCTTCAAGAGAATTTAAATTTAAACTTTTCCCATCTTTTGATCCATAGGAAAAAGCATTTGGAGTTATAAATCTTATATCTACTAAATTTAATTTTTTCATAATTTCAATGTATTTAATTATATTCTCAATGCTTCTGTGCCTTATCTTTCCACTAAAAATATATGGAGTTTGACAATAGAAACAAAAAAATGGGCATCCTCTTGTTATTTCAATAGGACTAAATTTTTCATATTTTATAGAAAAAGGCGGATAAAGATTTATATCAACAGGATCACTAAGTTGGGAAATATTGAATTCTCCATCTTTTTTTGATGAAATGCCTTTTATATTTTCAAAATCCTTGTTTTCTATTAAATTTATTAAAAATTTTATAAAACTCTCCTCACCTTCTCCTCTAAAAATATAATCAAAACCCATTTTCAGTGGACCAAGTGGTTCTCCTGTTGGATGTGGTCCTCCTCCAACAATTAAAATTTTATCTTTATAAATTTCCCTCAATTTCTTTACCAAATCTAAAATTTCAAAGATTTGTGTTGTGAAAAAAGAGAAAAGAAAAAGATTTTTTGTATCTTTATCAATTAATTGTGAAAGATTAAAAAGATCTTCTTTTTTATTTATAAAAATTACATTTATATCTTTTAATCTCTCATCTATCTCAATTGCTCCTAAGAGAGAATTAAAACTGTATCTATTGTTTTTATTATAATAAATAACTAAATTTAAGTTGGTTTTCACTATTCAAAGAAAATAATTGAATCAATTTTAATTTTAAGTTTTTCATTAAGATTTATTTTGTTTTCACCATTAAAATTCATAAGGATATAATTTTTTTCTTGAACTCCCTCTTTTATTTCACTTATAATTATGTTTTCTTTTGAAGTTGAAATTATTAAATCTCCACCATAAAAATAGTTTTCATTAGTAAATTTTTTAAAAGATCTCTTTTCTAAATCTATTCCAAATAAAAGATATTTTGATATGCTACTCTCTTGAGCCATTAAATATAGATAATTTTCAAAAGAACCTCTAATATAAAAGTCAGTAAATTGAGGAACTTCAAAATTTTTTAAAATATTTCCATTTCTATCAATTATCATAATATACGGCTTTTTATTTTGATCAAAAGGAACAATTTTAAAAACTATTTCATCTGAGTTATTTATAAACATCTCATTATAAATTTCACCTTCATTTGTTTTAAAAATAGTTTTTGTATTACGGCTCTTTAAATCTAAAATCTCGATAGTTGAAATTTTAGATTTACTATCAAAAGTTCTTCCTAAAACTTCTCCCATCAGATTTGAATTTCCTTGAAAATAGAAGTTATCTTTAAAACTTAAGTAGTTTTCATTAAATTCATCTGAAGAGTAAGAATAAAGAGCAATTTTAGATTTTTCTTCTTTTTGTTTTAAAAGATGAATATAAACATTTTTTGAATCTTCATCAACATAAATTGGATATATATAAGTGGAAATAATAGTAGTTGAGATGGGTTTTTTATTTTTAAGTTTTAAATTGTAAATATAAAGATACTCACTTTCATAACTCTCTTTTAATGTGAACAAAATGTTTTCATTATCCAAAAATTTTGGAGAGTATGGAAAATTTCCTAAAAGACCTTCAGTTAAATTTAAAATATCTTTTGTATCAAGATCTAACAAAAATATTCCACTTTTTTTAAAATCAGAAGAGTAATAATTAAAAAGAACTTTCTTATTTCTTATCTCTCCAAGGAGCACCTTTCCATCTAAACCAGTTTCAATTTCATCTATTTTATTTAAATTTTTATCAAAAAGAATGATTTTCCCTTCACATGAAATAATTAAAAAAGGTAATCTTTCTACTTTGCAAGAATTGAGAAAGAGTAAAAAGATAAAAAATATGGTAATAACAATAAAAACTCTTTTTTTCATTAAAACCTCCACTTTTTATTATAAAATGAAAAGTATATATTTAAAAATTTAAGGAGTGAAAATGATAAAGATATATGAAGGAGTTGGTGAGGAAATTATTCCTCTCTTTAATAGTGTTACTCCAGAACTTGAGGTTGATATTAAAAAGTGGAGATGGAAATATATTGAAAATCCACTCAAAGAAAATTTAATTGCTGTTTTTGAAACTGATAAAGGCGAAATCGTTGGAGAGGAGGCAATTGTTCCTTTTAAAGCATATTTTAAAGGAAAAATAGTAAAAATAGGACACTCAGTAGACTCTATGGTTTTAGAAAATTTTAGAGGAAGAGGAATCTTTAAAAGACTTGCAATTAAAACTCTCGAAGAGGGGAAAACAAGAGGTTACTACTACTTTTATGGATTTCCAAACAAAAACTCACTTCCAATTTACACAAAAAAGTTAGGCTGGATTAGTTTTGGGTATATAAGAAGGTGGATTTTTCCTCTTAACCTTAATATTCTCTCTACTAAATTTAAAATTGACCTTTCAATTCTATCATCTCTTTTTAAATTTAATAAATCTCTTCTTAAGAGGAAATTTAATTTTATTAAAGTGCAAAATTTTAGCGGAGTTGAAAAATATTTGGATAATTTAAAAAATCATTATGATATTTTTCTTTTAAGAGATGAGGAGTTTTTAACATGGAGATATCTTTCTCACCCATATTATATTTATGAAATTTTTAAAGATGATGATTCGCTTTTTATTTTAAGAATAAAAGAGGTTGATATTAAAAGAGGAACAATTGAAGAATTTTTGTATAAAAACTATGAATCTTTTTCAAAACTCGTCTCTTTTTCTTTAAGATTTTTCATTGAAAATAATGTTGACTTAGTTGATATTTGGATAAAGCAAGGAGATCCACTTGAAAGAATTCTTTTCTTTAAAGGATTTATTCCATATCAAAAAAGATTAATTATACTTTATCCATTTGAAAAAATTCATTTCTCAAAAAATTACTTCTTTAACTTTTCTGATCTTGACGTTATTTAAAAATGTTACAATGGTGTCAGACACTTTTTTAACATGTATAGAGTGAAATAAAAAGGAGGTGTTTTATTATGATGTCAAACATTCCATTTAAGTTGGAAAATTTAAGTAAAGAAGAAATTGAGCAAGAAATTTTAAGAATTGGTATTATTGCTGAACTTGATGCAATTAATCTTTACGAACAACTTGCTTCATTAACTAAAGATGAAAAATTGAAAGATGTATTTTTAGACATTGCAAAAGAAGAAAAAACACATGTTGGTGAGTTTTTAACACTACTTCTTTTAAAGGATAAAGAAGCAAAAGAGGAACTTAAAAATGGTGAAAATGAAGTAAAAGAAATTTTATCAAAATAAATATGGAAATATTTGATTTATCAACTCCAAACATTTTAATTGATTATGATAAACTTTTAAGAAACATTGAGGAGATGGCAAATTTTGCAAAAAAACACAATAAAAAATTGAGACCAATGATAAAAACTCACAAATCAATTGAAATTGCAAAAATACAAAAAAGTTTTGGAATATCTGGTATTCAATGTGCAAAACTATCTGAAGCAGAGATTTTTGCAGATGCAGGCTTTGACGATATTTTTATATCAAGTGAAATTATTGATATTGAAAAATTAAGAAGGGCAAAAAAATTAAATAAAAAAATTAAAAAATTGATTTTATCTGTTGATTCTATTGAAGGAATAAAAAGAGTGGCTGAAGTTTTTCAAGATGAAGAGGTGTATTTAAGAGTTGAAATTGATTCAGGGCATCACAGATGTGGAATTAAACCTCAAGATATACTTGTTTTGTATAAAGAAATTGAAAAATATCAAAATTTAAAATTTGAGGGTATATTTACTCATGGAGGTCAAGTTTATTCATCTAAAAATAGAGAAGATAGAGAGAGGTTATCTTATGAAGAAGCAAATGAAGTTTTAAAAGCAAAAAGAATTCTTGAGGAGAATAATATTAAATGTGAAGTTGTAAGTATAGGATCAACTCCTTCTGTTTTTTATAGTGGAAAAATTGATGGAATAACAGAAATAAGGCCTGGAAATTATGTTTTTTATGATTTCAAACAGGTAAATCTTGGAGTTCAAGATATAGAAAGATGCGCTTTATTAATTTTATCTCAAGTGATTAGTAAACAAGAAAATAGAGCATATATTGATGCAGGATCAAAAGTTTTTGGTCTTGATTTTTTAGAAATAGATCATCAAAAAATTTATGGATATATTTTAGATTCACCAAAATCAAAACTTTTTGCTCTTTCTGAAGAACATGGATGGATTATAATTAGTGAAGATTCAAAAATAAATATTGGAGATAAAATTAAAATAATTCCAGTTCACTCTTGTATTACAATGAGTAATTTTGATCACTTTTATATGGTTAAAGGGAGTGAGGTTATTGGAAAATATAAAGTTGATGCAAGAGGAAAATTTGAGTAAATATTTATTTTAAGTGATAAAATAAATTTAAAATAAATTATTTTAGGGATAAAGAAAATCATTTTTCTTTTTTCCCTTAAGGAGGAAATAACATGAATGAAAATTTTAAGAGTAAAAGTTTAAAAAATATTGGTATTGAAGTTGAAATTCCAGAAAGTTATGACTTCATTGAAACAGAATCATTAAATTATATTCTTGATTCGCTTAAAAATTATCCAAAAGCACTTGAAATGTTTAATCTTCTTGTAAATGATCCAGAATTAAGGGCTGATTGGGATCTTGCAAATTTTATTGCAGTTAAAAAATTAAAATATAATGACCATGGAGAGGTTCATGCAAAAATTGTTTGTGCATCAGCATTAAAAATGCTTGATATACTCCTTGAAAGAGGTATAATACCAGATTTTATTAAAGAAGGTGGAGGAGATGAAGATGATGAACATTTAATTGTTACTTCTGCTTCTCTTCTTCATGATATTGGAAATCAAATTTATAGAGAAAATCATCCTCTTCATTCATCTTATCTTGCAATACCAATTCTTGAAAGGCTTCTTCCAAAAATTTATACAGATCTTGAAAATAGGACTGAAGTTAGAGGGTTTATTTTAAATTCAATTTATGCTCATGATGCAGATATACCAGATTTAATTATTGAAGCAGCACTTGTTGGAATTGGTGATGCAACTGATATGACAAAGGGAAGAGGAAGAATGGCTTATGATCTTGGAAGTTTATCAATTCACACAATCTCTGCCCTATCAATTGAAAGAGTTTTAATTTTAAAAGGAGAAGATAAACCTATTGAGATTTTAATTGAAATGAGTAATTCATCTGGAATATTTCAAGTTCAAGAGATACTTGGAAAAAAGATAATTGGTGGTCCACTTGAAGATTTAATAACCCTTAAAGCAGAAGTTACTCCAACAGAGGGAGATTATGATAAAAGAATAGTTAGAGCAATTACACTTAAAGGAAGAAAATTCGTTACATTTTAAATTTATTCAATCTTAAAACTTACCTCTTTAACTAAAATCATCGTCAAAATAGATTTTACATTTCCACTCACCAGGAATTTCCTCTAATTCTTCTCCTTTAATTTTTGGTAACACCAAGCCCAACTCTCTTTATCTTTTTCAAGACTTTTTACATCTGTTTTTACTTCATTATAAAATTCACCATTTGGCTTAAAGAAATTTTATTCTGGAACCAGAATTAATTAAACTTCTAAATCTAATTAATTTTCATTTTTTATAACATTAATATTTGAAGTTCTTCAATTTTTTCATCTTTCTCTTTAATCAATTATTCATTATTCATATTAATTTCGCTCTTCAAATATTCAATTGAATCCATCGATATTGTTACAGTTTTAATTGCACCATCCCAACCAACTTCTGCTCCCAACCCTTCACTTATAAATCTAACAGGAACCATTGTTCTTCCATTTATAATTTAAGGTGGAACATCAAGAGTTAGTTTATTACCATCAACAAAAACCTCTTTGCTACCGATTTTAAGTTTAATTATTCTTTTTTCATTTAAACTTTTTAAATCACTATTTATAAAAAATGATAGTGATATATTTACTTATTTATTATATCCAGTTATAATTCAAATAAAAAGGAGGAAAAGTATGAAAAATTTTAAAATTCTTTTAATTTTGATTCTTGTTTTTTCTCTTATAACTATTTATGGTTGTAAGAAAGAAGTAAAAACATCTGAAATCTTAGTTACTGTTATTGATAATGAAGGAAAGCCAGTTCAAGATGTTAATCTTTCACTTGATGGAAAAAGTGGAAAAACTGATTCTCAAGGAAAATATACTTTTTCGAATATTGATTTTGGTAAATATAAAATAAGAGCAACAAAAGAAGAATTTGAAGATTTTGAAGATGAAATTGAAATATCAAGTGCAGAAAAAAAGGAAATTAAGATTGTTTTAAATAAAAAGAGTGAATTTGAAGAGATAAAAAATTACTCTGACATTGAAAGTTTTCATGTTATTGCAGAATTTAGAACAAAAGAGGCAACTTCTGATCAAAGAATAGAACTCATAACAGAAAATTTTGGAAAAAGAGAATATATGAAAGTAACAAATTTAAACACTGGTGAACTTTATACAGAAATCTATTCAGATGAAAAGATTGCAAAAATTCGCTATAGTGAAAAAGGAGAATTTTACGAGATGCCAAGAGAACAAATTGGAAGCATTTCTGAAAGTTTCCATTCCCTTGTTAATGAATATGCAAAAGGAATAAAAGATGCATTTAACCAAAGAATTAAAATACCACAAGGTTCATTAGAGTATTCTGTAAGAAAAATTGGAACAGAAAAAGTAAATAATTATATGACAACAAAATATGAATTTAGAGATGAAGTAATATATCAAAATGAAAAAACAAAAGTGCTTTATGAAATTTGGGTTATTAATAGCGGAAAATATAAAAACTTTCCAACAAAATTGAATGCTATTATGACTTTTCAAGATGGAAGCATGCTATCTTATACAATAAATATTTTTGAATTAGGAGAGGCAAAAATTCCAAAATTTTAATTGTTATAATAAGTATATAAACTTTTAGTTGGAGGTATAAATGGAAAAAGTTCATATTGGAGTTTTTGGTGGAACAGGTTTTTATAAATTTTTTGACAATGTAAAAGAGGTAACAGTTGAGACTCCTTATGGTGCTCCTTCAAGTTCAATTGCAATTGTAGAAATTGGAGATAAAAGAGTTGCCTTTTTGCCAAGACATGGAAAAAATCATGAATACCCACCTCATAAGATTCCATATAGAGCAAATCTTTGGGCAATGAAAAAGTTGGGAGTTGAAAGAATAATTGCACCAAATGCTTGTGGAAGTCTTCAACCTCATATTAAAATTGGTGATTTTGTAATTTGCGATCAATTTGTTGATAGAACATCAGGAAGAGTAGCAACATTTTATGATGGACCAATAACAACTCACATTAGTATGGCTGAACCATATTGCCCAGAACTTAGAGAAATTGCAATAGAAAAACTCAAAAAACTTAACTACTCTTATCATCCTAAAGGAACAGTTGTTGTAATTGAAGGTCCAAGATTTTCAACAATTTCTGAAAGTAAATGGTTTACTTCAATGGGTTGGGAAGTAATTAATATGACTCAATATCCTGAAGTAGTTCTCGCAAGAGAGTTAGAGATGTGCTTTTTAAACATCTCTGTTGTTACAGATTATGATGTTGGACTTGTAGCAGAGGGTAGTGTTGAACCAGTTTCACATGAAATGGTTATTAAAATTTTCAATGAAAATTTAGAAAAATTAAAAACTCTACTTATTGAAATAATCAAAGACATTCCTCTCAAAAGAGAAAAATGCAAATGTTGTGAAGCACTAAAAGGAGCAAGATTTTCTGGAGAAAATTTTATTTCACTTTTTTAAAATAAATTTTTTAAAAGGAGGAAAATTGTTATGGGAGTAAGAGAAGCAAAAATTTTAGGTGGAGTTGGTTCAATTCTATCACTTGTAGGAATGTTTGTTCCAAAAGTTGGATGGATTGTTTCAATTATTGGTTTTGTTCTTCTCTATCTTGGCTACAAAAAGATTTCTGAAGCAACTGGAAGGTCTGAAATAATCTCAAGTTTTATAATTGCTGTTGTACTTGCAATTGTAAGTGCAATAATAATTGCTTTTGGTGGAACAAGTGCTATGCTTGGAATTTTCTCAATGATGGGTCATGGAAGAGGCGGCCTTCTAGCATTAGGAATAATTCTTTTTATTCTTGCTTGGATAATTGCAATTGTTGCATATTTCTTTTATAAAAAAGCACTTGATACAACAAATGAAGCTACTAATATTTCATCTTTCAAAACTGCTGGACTTTTAATGTTTATAGGAGCAATTCTTATGATTGTTGTTGTTGGATTTATAATAATAATTGTTGGAAGAGTTTTTGAAATAATTGCTTTTTTCTCTCTACCAGATACTTTAGGTTAAACCTTGACAAAAAAGAAAAATTTTTTTATATAATAAAAATTAATTTCAATTTTGAAAACAATTAGGAGGTGAAAATGAAAAGATTATTTGGTAAGAAAGGTTTTACATTGATTGAATTGGTATTAGTTATGGTTTTATTAGCTGCACTTGCAGCAGTTATTTATCCAAAATATCTTGATTTAAGAGATGATGCTCACAAAGCACAAGATCAAGCAATAATTGGTGCATGGAGATCAGGAGTTCATATTTATTTTGCAAGACACAAAAGTTTTCCTGCTACTGATACTGATCTTGAAGGATGTTTAGATGGTGGTTTACCATCTGGTTGGACGGTTCAAGATAATAATGGAACATTTACAATCAGTTGTAATGGGTTGCCAAGTGATACAACTAAGAAAGCTATATGGATCTATGATCCTCAAAATGGTACATTCACCTATGATTCTCAAAATAGTGGACACGGATTTTAATTAATTTTAATCTTTCAGGGTGGGCTTTGGCCCACCCTTTTTATTTTTAATGAAAAATATTAAAAAGGGCCTAACAATAAAAATTTCATTTACATTATCAACAATTCTTATTCTAATTTTTTTCTTTTTTATAACATTCTTTGTTTTAAGAATTCAAATTGAAATTGATGATATGATGGTTTTTGCGAGTGGAATAGATTTAATTAAAGATATAAAAAATTCACAATATATTGCTATTGTAAAAGGAGAACCATTAAAATTTGAAATAGATGAAGGAAAGTTTAAAATTTCTTATACAAAAGAAAATTTAGTATATTTAAACTCATATCCTCTATTTAAAAGTGTTAAATTAAAACCAAATGATTTTGAGTTTCTTATAAAAGATGATGGAACTTTTGAATTTTTAAATAATTTAAATGAGATTTATCTTTATAAAGAAAATAAACTTATAAAAATTTTTTTAAATAAAACATTTAGTTATAAAATAAAATTAAAAGAAGATGGAACTCTCTCTTTTGAAAAAAATCGTTAATATAACTAAAGATAAAAAAGGTTATATTTTAATAATCATAATTGTTATTTTGCTTGTAATATCTCTTTTACTTGGAGTTGTTTTATCCTTAAATTTTACTTCAAGAGCAAAATCACTTCAATTTAATATCTATAGAGCACAATCTCTCTACATTGCAGAAGCAGGTGTAAGAGAAGTTATGTGGTATTTAAAATATGGACAGATTCAACCACCTAATTATATTGAAATTGATTTTGAAAACTGGAAAGGAAGAGCAGAAATGGTAATTCAGCAAAATACACCTCAACAAGGAAAAACGACAATAACCTCAACTGGAAAAGTTCCATATAATTCATCTCTTGAAACTCAAAGAGTAATTAAAGTTGTAATTGATAGTGCAACTCTCCAAATTGAAAATTGGGAGGAGGTAACCCTTGAATATATTCAATAAAAAGGGTTTTAATTTTATTGAAATTATAATTTTTGTTGTTATAGCAATTTTAATTTTTGCAACATTTTCACAACTATTTTCTTTATCAGTTGATTTACCATTCATTTCAGATAGAAGCAAAGCATTATATTATGCCCAAAAAGAGATAGAGAAATTAAATAACACTCCTTACAGTAATATATTAACTATCTTAAGAACAAATTATCCAGATGATACAAATTATGATTATGAGATAATAGTAAATGAAAATTCACCTCAAAACAATAAAAAAGATGTTTTTATAAGATTTTATTTTAAAGATAAACCTCAAATTTTAGTTGAACTCTTTTCAAAGTTTATTAAATTAGAAAAAGTTGAATTGTGTGAAGATTTTCAAGATAGAAATTGGACTGCGCCACCATGGAATTGGACAAGGAATCCTAAAGGTCAGTGGGATATAATTGAATATCCAAATAACTCTCAAAATTATCGAGCGTATTATGCAAGAAGACAATCAGGTTTTATTTACCCAGATTGGGCTGGCTCTTCCAATTACACTCTTTCAGTCGATTTTTATTTAACATCATTTTTACTTAATTATTCTATTGTTAGATTTTATGGAAGATATAATAACACTACAGATAATGGTTATTTTGTTGAAGTACGAACCTATAATATTTGGTTAATTGATGAATATACATATTTTTATTTGTACAAGGTTGTGAATGGTGTTAATACTCTTTTAGGTCAATACTATTTAGATTATTCAATTTTTAACAATTGGCATAATATAAAACTTGAAATGGTACAAAATAAAATAAATGTTTATTTTGATGGAGGACAAACACCAATTATCACTGCAATTGATAATCAATTTACAAGTGGAAGCATAAGAGTTAGTGTAGAATCACAATCACTAGCAACTCCAGTCTATTTTGATAATATTTGTGTTAAAGAGGTTGATTAAAAATGAGAAAGGGATTTACTTTAATTGAATTAGTTATTGCAATTATGATCTTTAGTATTATTATTGCTCCAACAATCATATTTTTCAATCAAACAATAAAAAATTTTACATACGGAAAACCAGATTCAAAAACTGTTGAAGTTGTAACAGATGCAATAAATGAAATTGAGTCTCTTTTAAGGCAAGCAAATTCTGTTGGAATAGCAGAGACAAATAAAATTGGTTTTATAATACCAAAGAGTGGTGGAGAAAGAAAAATCACTTTTGAGTTAATAAATGGTTTTATACAGAGAACAGATGACTTTGGAACAAAATATACTCCTTATTATAACTCACCTAATACACCTTTAAGCGAAGTTGTTAATTTAGAATTATCATTTAGATATTTCGATGAAAATAATAACCTTCTTCCTTATAGGGTACCAGATCAAGTAAGAGTAGTTGAAATTGCAATTAAAGGCTCTCCAAAGGAGATACCACAAGGGATGACAAATAGTGAATTTGAATTACAAACAATGGTAAAATTAAGAAATGTGAAATAAAAAATGGAAAGATTTTTAGGATTAACATTAACAAAAAATGGAGTTAAATTAGTAGAAAGTAGAATTAGAAAAGGAAAGGTTTCAATTATAAATATAAGAGAGGGCTTTACTGGAAACATTTATGAAAAAGATATAAAAGTGAAAATAAAAAGATTTTTAAGAGAAAGCAGAGTTAAAACAAAATTAACTTCATTTTCAATTCCAGATGAAGATGTTTTTGTTAGAGTTAACAATTATCCACTTATGCCTGATGAAGATCTTAAAAAAATTGTTCTTGATGAGTTGAGCACATATAAAATTTTTGAAAGAGACTATCCAGTAGTTAACATATTTAGATTAAAAGTAGAAGAAAATAGAGGGAGATTTCTTATTGTTGCATCACCAAGAAGTATTGTTGAAACTCATATAAAATTTTTAAACACTCTTGGATTAGAAGTTAAAAATGTTGATTTACCATCAATTTCATCTTTTAGAGCAACAAAAATATTTAAAAGAGATCTATTTAAAGGGAGCGGAGTTTTTATATATGTTAGTTTTAAAAAAACAACTATTATTTACTTTTTTGATGGCGAAATTAATCAATTAAGAGAGTTTGACATTGGTTTAGAAAATTTAAGTGAAAATAAATTGCAATTTTTAAATGAAATTTCAAATACAATTGCCTATTTCTCAAGAGAAGAGAAGAAAACCATTGAAAAAATCATTTTATCAGGAATTGATAAGGGAATAGAGGAAATTTTAAAAGAGGTAAAAGAAAGATTTGGAATTGAAACAATATTGGGCGAAATTTTACCTCAAAAAGAATATTATTTTTCAACTCCAATAGGTTTGTCTTTGTTTCCACTTGAAGAGAAAATAAAAATAAATTTAATTCCAAAAGATATTTTAGAGAGAAGAAAAGATGAAGCAAAGGTTTTCTTTCTTTTTCTATCTTCAATTTTGCTTGCTCTTCTATTAATTGGTCTTTCAATTTATTTAATAAATTCAATTTCATTAACAGGTGAATCAATTAAAAATATAGATGTAAATTTAAAAAATGTTGAAAGGTCTCTTGAAAATTTAAAAGGGATTGAAGATGAATTTAAAGATTTAAATGCAAAAAAGGAAGAAATCGAGGGGGTTTTATCAAAATATAAAACTACAAATTTAAAAATTTATTTAGATGAGATAATGAAAATTAAGCCTCAAGAAATAACCATATTAAATTTAAATTTTGATAGTGATTATAATTTTTCATTTAGAATTAGTTCAAAAAGCATTGCATCAATTTATGAATTTAGAAGAAAACTTGAGGAAAGTCAGTTATTTAATGAAGTTATTTTAAGAGGAATAGATAGAACTCGAGACGGAAATTCTTTTACAACAATTGAGATTAAAGGAGTTAAAAAATGATAAAAGAGTATATTCCAAAAATTAAAAAAACTATTAGAAAATTAATTTATGTTTTAATAATTGAAGTTTTTATATTTGTAGGTTTTGTGGGATATGAGTTTTTAATTTGGAGAAAAAATATAAATTTACTTAATTCAAAATCTCAAGAACTTCAAAATAAAAGTGAAAAATTTGTGATGTTAAACTCTATGAGCAAAGAGAGTGAAAAGATAAAAACTTATTTAGAGGAGAATCAAAATAGAATTTTTAAAAGAGAAGAGGCTGAAAAATTTATTTCAACTCTTCCTTTAACAATGTTAGACTTTGGATTAAAAAATATAAATATCTCAATTAGTGAAGAAAAGAGAATTTTAGAGAAAAAAGATTATTTTAATATAGATTTATATTTAACATTTGATGGAGATTTGGGTAGTTTTTATAAATTTTTAGATTACCTTGAAAATTTAAATAAATTTATAAATATAAATGACTTTTCATTTACTCAAACAAAAGATGGGTTAAATTTTGAGTTGTCAATATCAATTCCATTATTTTAATCCTTGACTTTTTATTAATCTAACCATGTCAAAAAGTGGAAGGTAAATTGAGAAAGCAATAAATGCAACTAAAATTCCTAAAATTATTGTCAATGTTGGTTCAAGATAGGCAATAAACCTTTTTATATCATTATCAAGTTCACTCTCAAAATATCTCTCCATTTGTTTAAGGACTTCTTCAAGATTTCCACCAGCCTCACCAACAGAAATCATTCTAACAAAAAGAAGTGGAAATACTTTTTCATCAAGTAGTGCCCTACTTATACTCATTCCAGACATAATTTTTTCTCTTGCATTAATTAAACTTTCACTTATCACTTCATTCCCACTTATTCTTGAAAGAAGTTGAAAAGAATCACCTAAGTTTATTCCACTTCTTATTAAGGTTTCAAGTGTGTGTGAGATTCTTAAAAATATGTTTTCTCTATAAATTTTCCCTATTATTGTTGGTAAATTAAATAAAATTTTATCAATAGTTTTTTTTCCATTTTTTGTTCTTCTATATAGATTGAATAGAAAAATAATTAAAATTATGGCTGGTAAAATTATCCACCAATAATTTTTAATTCCATTTGATATTCCAAGAAGTATTCTTGTTGGAAGAGGTAGTTTAACTCCAGAACTTTGAAATAGATTCACAAAAATTGGGACAATTGTTAAAAGAATAAAGACAACTGCAACAACTACTGTTCCAATAACAATTTCAGGATAAATTAAAGCATTTTTAACTTTTCTTCTTAGTTCATCTTCCTTTTCTAAAAAATCTGAAATTCTCGAAAGAACTTCATCAATATTTCCTGTAAATTCACCAACTCTTACAACTTCAATAAAAATTTCTGGAAAAACCCCTTTAAAATTTCTTAAACTCTCTGAAAAAGATTCTCCACCTAAAATATGTTCTCTTAATTTCTGAATTACATTTCTAAAATTTTTATTTTTTACATTCTCTTGAATAATTTCAAGTGCTTGAATTATTGTTACTCCAGATCTTAAAAGAAGAGAAAGTTGTCTTGAGAAAAAAATTAATTCTTGAGATTTTAATTTTTGAATTACAAACTCTTTTTTCTTTAATTCCTTAATATCAATTATGTATATTCCTCTTGATTGTAAAATATCTCTTGCTTCGTTTAAATTTTCTACTTCAATTTCTCCACTAACAGGATTTCCTTCTCTATCTCTTCCAAGATACTTTATTCTCATTCTTCCATCCTTATTACTCTTAAAACCTCTTCAAGAGTTGTAATGCCATTTAACACCTTTTCAAAACCAGCATTTATAAGTGGAATCATCCCTTCTTTTTCTGCCTCAAATCTAATTGTATCAGTTGAATCTCTTCTTTTAATTAATTCTTTAATATTTTTTGTTATAGGTAAAACTTCAAAAACTCCTGTTCTTCCTCTATATCCAGTATAATTACACTCAGGACAACCTTTTCCTCTTTTAAGTCTAATTTCCCTTTCTGGCACTCTTCCGAAAATTATCTCTAACTCCTCTTTTGTAGGTTTATAATCAATTTTACAAGAAGGACAAATTGTTCTAACTAATCTTTGTGCAACAACTCCAATCATTACTGAAGAAATAAGATATGGCTCAATTCCAATATCAAGTAGTCTCACAAGAGTGGAGGGTGCGTCATTTGTGTGAAGTGTTGAAAAAACAAGATGACCAGTAAGCGCTGCCTCAACTGCAATTTTTGCAGTATCTATATCTCTTATTTCTCCAACCATTATAATGTCAGGATCGAGTCTTAATATACTTCTTAATCCTGTAGAAAAAGTTAAACCTGCTTTTGGATTCACTTGCATCTGAATTACTCCTGGTAGATCATATTCAATTGGGTCCTCAATTGTAAAAATGCTCTTTTCTGGGGTGTTTAATTTGTTTAATGTTGCATAAAGAGTTGTTGTTTTTCCTGAACCAGTTGGACCTGTAACTAAAACCATTCCATAAGGATTTTTAATTATCTTTTCATAAATTTTTTGTTGTTTTTCATTTAATCCTAATCTTCCAAGTTCAATTAAAACTCTTGCTTTATTTAAAATTCTTATTTCAAGTTTTTCACCAAAACGTGTCCCAATTGATGAAACTCTAAAATCATAATCTTTATCTTTTATTTTTAATGAAAATCTTCCATCTTGAGGTCTTCTTTTTTCTGCAATATCCATGCCTGCCAACACCTTTATTCTTGAAAGGACTTGATCATCAACTCCTGCTGGAATATTCATTGTATCTTGCAACATTCCATCAATTCTATATCTTACTCTTGTAAATTCAGGATATGGATCAAAATGTATATCTGATGCATTTTGATCTATTGCATCAGATATTACTGTATTTACAAATTTAACAATTGGAGTTTCAACAGCAACCAATTCATTTTCTCTCTCTTCTCTTCTTAAGCCTTGAAGCGTTTTTGATGCAAAAGATTTTATATTGAAATATTGATTTAATAATCTTTGAAATTCAGTATCTGTTACAATATAGGGTCTAATTTTTAAACCAGTCATTGCCTTTATATCATCAAGAACAATTGGGTTGAGTGGAGGAACAATTGCAACCAGAAGCGTATCATCTTCTTTTCTAATTGGAAAAACTTTCTTTTCTTTTATAACCCCCTCTGGAATTAAATTAATTGAATCTGGAGAAATATAAATCTCAGATACAGGTTTATACTCTATTCCAGATTGAATAGATAAAATTTCTCCTAATACTCCAGGAGAAATAAGCCCTCTATCAATTAAAATTTGTCCAAGTGGAACACCTGTTTTCTCTTGTTCTTTAAGAGCATCATCAAGTTGATCTTTTGTTAAAATTCCTTTTTCTAATAGAATATCACCTAATTTTTTCTTGACTTCCATTTTATTTAATTATAATTCATTTTTAAATTTAAAAGAGAGTGCTTTTGTTGGACACATATCAATACACTTTCCACATCTAATACAATTTATATTACTTGGATCTTTAAATATTGGTATTGAAAATGGACAAACTTTTTCACATTTATAACACTCACTACATTTATTTAAATCAACCTCAATTTTTAAATATGAAATTTTGTTAAAAACTCCAATAAATCCACCAAGCGGGCAAAAATAGTGACAAAAAGGTCTCTCTTCAAAAATAAACCAAATTAGAAAAAAAATTAAAATAATAATTTTTGAAATATAAAGTGGCCCTATCAAACCTCTTAAAGAAGGATTTATTAGAACCTGAGGAATTCCAGCAGTAAGTGATCCTGCAGGACAAACTTTACAAAAAAGAGTTTCATAAAAAATAAATGGTCCTATAATAACAAGGGAAAAAAGAAACCCATATTTTAACCAGAAAAGGTTTTTAATTTTTGGTTTTATTTTAAATGGGGTTTTTATTTTAAATAAAAGATCTTGAAAAAAACCAAATGGACACATAAAACCACATGATAGTTTTCCTAAAAAAATGTAGATTAATGAAACAACTCCAATTGTATAAAATGGAATATCTCTAATAATAATAAGGTGTTGAATTGTTCCAACTGGACAAGCAAAAGATGCAAGTGGGCAGGAGTAGCAATGTAAAACAGGCATAGGAACTCTTTTTAAAATTGGTGCTAAAAATGGTATATTAAAAAGAATTGTAAATAGGGTCTGAGTTATCTTTCTCTTTTTATCAGAAAATAACTCTTTTATTGAATTCCAATGCATGAGAAACAGATTAATACTGCATTTTTGAGTACTTCAAGATACTCTTTATTTAATATTCCAAAAAGAATAAAAATTAAAAAGATGATTATTAAAAAAATTCTTAAAGTTTTTTTCATTCAAATTTATTCAGTAAGTTTTTTAATTATTTCAGGAAGCATAAATGGAAGATCATCTGGTGTTCTTGATGTAATTATATTTCCATCAACTACAACTTCTTTATCCACAAATTCTGCTTGAGAATTTATAACATCATCTTTAATTGTTGGAGTTGATGTTATTTTCTTTCCTTTTGTAATCCCTGCAGAAATTAAAACCCAAGCACCATGACAAATTGATGCAACAACCTTTCCCTCTTCATACATTTTTCTTACAAAATCAGTAACTGATTTGTGTGCTCTAAGATAATCTGGACAGTATCCACCTGGAATAAAAACAGCATCAAAATCTTTTGTATCAATCTCTTTACTTGTTAAATCAGGTTTAACTGGAAGACCACCATATTTTCCATGATAAACTTCAATATTTGGTGCAACTATTTTTACTTCAGCACCCTCTTCTTTAAACCTAAAATATGGATACCAAAATTCATGTTCGTTATATAACTTTTCAACAAAAAGTGCTATTCTCTTTCCTTTCAGTTTCATAATTCACCTCCATAGAAAAATTATAACAATTTTTAAAATTTTACATATAAAAATAATGATATAATAGAAAAGGAGGTAAATAAAAATGGTAAAAAAGATTTTTTTGATCCTTCTTATTTTTTTAATTTTAATTAATTTTAATTCATGTAAAAAGAATGTAGAGGAAAAAAATATTATAAAAGAAAAAGTTGTAAAAATAGATTCAAATCCTCAGAATGCAAAAGTTTTTATTGATAATAAAGATGTTGGTTTAACACCACTTGATATTAAATTAAAATTTGGAAAATATTTTCTTAAAATTATAAAATCTGGTTATTTAGAATATAATGAAGTTATTGAAATAAATGAAGGTACAAATACAATAAATATCACTCTCCAAGAAGAAAAAAATAATGAACAAAACTATAATGATGTATTCCTTACCACAGGTCCTATAATTTTTAATAGATATACATTGCATGAAGTTTGTTGTTCTAAGGGATTTTATTCATATTCTAGTATATATCTTAATGATAAAGTAACCATAAGTGGATATACAATTAAATATATTAATGGATTTGAAATTGTTTTTCCAAGTGGAAAAAAAGTCCATTTTGAATTAAAAGAGTTGCCAAATTCAGATGTAAAATTTTTCTCAAAAGAGGTTTTATTTGATGAAGTAGGAAGATATAAAGTTATTACTGATGAAGGGGATCTTGTTTCAACTTTTGATGTATGTTATAAATTGGAATTAATTTCAGAATATGATAAAATTTCTGATTTGTTCAATGATCTTGATAAAGATAAATTTATTTTAGTTCCATTTAATAAAGAGGTCAATTTAACTTTTAAGGTAGAAGATGCAAAGGGTAATTTGATTAAAAATAAAGAATTAGGAGTTTATAACTTAAAAACAGATAATAATGGATTAATTAATTTAAAGATTTTTGTAAAAAAAGAAAAAGGGCTTGAGCCATTTGAAATTTTTATAAATGATATTAAAGGTAATGCAAAAATATATGATAATAAATTTCTAACAGCATATGAATATTTAGTTTATGATAAAAATGGAAAATTAATTGAAACCAATTCACTTTTTCCACCAACTTATGAAAATATAAAAATTATAGAAAAGGATAATTCTATTTATTTACCATTAGAGTTTTTAAATTTGGATCTTATAAATTTAATAAAACCTGATATATCAAGTAGAGAAAATAATATTTTTATTCATGAGAAAAATAGCAACATAATATATCTTGATAGCGCAGTTTCTCAAGATGGAGGAAAAACCTGGAGAAAATATGATCTTGTAAATTGGTTTGATACAATTGGAGTTGATAGTGATAAACCCAATATTTTATATGCATGGACAAATTCTTATAAAAATTTCTTATTAAAATCTGAAGACTATGGAGAAACTTTTGAAAAAATTGAGATACCAGAAATAGATTATATTGAAAAAATTATTATTTTTAAAAATAATATTTATCTTGCAACTTGGAAAGGATTGTTAAAATCTTGTGATAATGGCAAAAATTGGGAATTTTTAATAAAAAATGAAATTGTTAGAACTTTTAATATAAATCCAAAGAATGAGAAAGAAATTATAATAGGAACTGATGAAAAGATTCTAAAAACAAAGAATGGAGGAAAAAATTGGTATGAAATAGAATCTAAAATAGTTAATCCAATTTCTATTGTTTATGATAAATATAATCCAAAAATAGTTTATATTGGCGGAAGAAATGGTGTATTTATATCAAAAAATAATGGTGAAAATTTTGATATGTTGGGTATTTTTTATATTACAGGAAAAAATGGAGTAATATACAATCCTTTTGACAAAAATATATACATTGCTTCAATTAATGATGGAATTTATAAAGTTGAAAATTATGGTAAAAAAATAACTAAAATCAATTTTCCATTGACAATGAATCTATCTAATATAGGAATAAATGATAAAAATGAGTTATTTGTAAATTATGGAGGTTTACCAATTAAAATTAATGATATTGGTGAAATAATAATTTTAGATAATGATTTATTTTTAAAAGAAAATTTAAAAATTAATATCTTTGATAATATAATTTTTATTGATATTAAATCAATTAATCTTGAAACAATAAAATTTATTGTTGATAAAGATAAAATAAAAATTATTTATCTTATGGATTTAAATCCCTATTAATAAACTTGAATAAAATTTAAGAGTTTATCTTTTAATTTTGAGTATGTTTTCTCTGCAATGGTAAAACTTTTTTCAAGAGATTGTGAAGAAAAATCCATTGCTGAAGGCAGTGGTGCTATTGGATAAATAAGGAATATTTTTCTTCCTTCATATTCATATATATTTTCATCTAATTTATTCAATCCTTCTAAATCTTTATGTGTTATTTCAAAAGTTATTTTATCTACAAGATACGCAAATGGAGAAAAAATTGCTTTAATTGGATTTGGAATAAAAAACCTCTCTGGTTTTTCATGAAGAATACCTAAAAACTTTTCTTCTTTTGAAACTTTCATAAGATATTTTATTGGAAAAGTGTGTTCAACGCCTCCATCAAGTAGTATCCAATTTTTATATTTCACTTCTGGAAAAATAACTGGTATTGCGCTTGTTCCTAAAATTGCATATTTAAGATCCTCTGGCGTTTCAATAATCACACATTCAGAATCATATAAATTTAATTTTTTATTTGTAAAAATCAAAAGTTTACCATCTTTGATTTTAGAAAATATTAAATAGGTCTTGTTTGAATTTTTAATTTTCTCAAAAAAGTCTTTTCTATTAATAAGTAAGTCAACAAATTCATAAAATTTTTTTGTTTCATATTCTCTTTTAAGAAATTTTTTGTATATAAATTTCCCGTCTCTTTTAACAATTTTCCAAAGAGTCATTAAAAATTCAAAATCATCTATAATAAGAGGAATAATGTTTATTCCTCCAACTGATACTCCAGCAAGAGAATTAAATGAAAGATATGTATAATCTTTTTTTAATAAATATAAAAATTTTACCCCAAAAGCCCCCTTTGCACCTCCTCCTTCCCAACAAAGTCCAAGCATATTCTTATTTTTTTACAACTTCTTTAATCACCTCAAAAGCGTATTGAAGATCTTCTTTTCTTACTTCACCCATATGACCCATTCTAAAAACTTTTCCTTTTAACTCTTTTATTCCTGCTGCTACTGTTATTCCTTTACTTTTAAGATCACTTCTAAATTTTTCATCTTCAATTCCATTTGGATAGATGAAAAGCGAAAGAGTGGGTGCAAGATGAGATCTATTTCCAAAAACCTCAAAACCAATTTCTTTCATAAGTTCTCTTATAAATGAAGCGTTTTCATAATGTCTTTTGTATCTATTATCTAATCCCTCGCTTAAAATAATCTCAAGAGATTTTTTTAAGCCAAATGTGTAATTTGTGTTATGAGTTGCAAAATATTTTGTTGCATCCTCTATTGTTGGTTTCCAGCGAAGAAGATCTCCATAATAAAATCCAATCTTTCCTAAATTCTCTCTTTTTTTCATTGCTCTTTCAGAAACAGCAAGAATAGTGAGACCAGGAGGAACTGCAAGTGCTTTTTGGGAACCAGTTAAAATTATATCAATCCCCCACTCATCCATTTTTTCTTCAACTCCTGCAGTTGCACAAACTCCATCAAGAACTACAAGAGAATCATAAGATACATCTTTAATTACTTTCATATAATCTTCTATTGGTGCAAGAATACCTGTTGAGGTATCAACATGAGTAATTGTTATTAATGAAAAATGTTCTTTTTTTAACTTTTCATAAATTATGTTTAAATCAATAACCTCTCCCCATTTACTCTGAATTTTATCATAAGAAAAGCTGTCTTCTTCTAAAATATCTAAAAATCTATCTCCAAAAAATCCATGAGAGATAACAAGTGCTTTTTCTTCTTTAGCCAAAAAATTTTTAATTGCAATTTCCATTCCAAGAGTTCCAGAGCCAGGAATTATAAAAATGTTTCCATTTTTTGTTCCAAATATAACCTTAAGATATTCGACACACTTTTTTAGGTACTCCCCAAAATCTTTGCTCATATGAGAGATAGGTTGCCTTGATATTTCCTTAAGAACCTCTTCATTTACAGGTGTTGGACCAGGAATTAACAAAAGTTCTCTCATTCTTTCCCTCCTTTTTATAAAATTTTTATAATTACCAAAACCAAATCATTATTATTATTGCAACAATTATAAGATAAATTGAATAGACTCTGAAATTTCTTTTAAATATTGAACTTTTAAAAATAATAATAGCAATTATTCCAAAAATTAAAGACATAAAAAATCCAGAAAGGAATATATTGGAACTAAAAAATTCCCCACTTTTTATATAATCAAAATATTTTAAAACTGAGGCACCAAGAATGGATGGAATTGATAACAAAAATGAATATCTAAATGCATCTTCCTCTTTTATTCCCAAAAGGAGAGATGTTATAAATGTAAAGCCACTTCTTGAAATTCCAGGAATAATCGCAAAACCTTGCGATAATCCAATTATTATAGAATCAAATAAAGTCATTTCTTTAATTGTTTTGTATCTTCTATTTTTAAAATAAAAGAAAAAGAGATAAAAAGAAGTTATTAAAAAGAAAATTGGTAGATATTTAAAATTTGAAAAAAGAGCCTCAAGTGGTTCTTTAAATATTATATAAAAAATTCCTGTTGTTATTGTTGAAATTAATATTAAAAAAATAAGTTTAATATTTTTTATGTTTTTTATTATAAATGGGTAAAAAAATATAAAAACTGCAATTAAAGTTCCAAGGTGAAGAGTTAAATCATAAAAAATAGGTGGCTCTTTTAAGTTTAAAAAGCGAGAAAATAAAATTATGTGTCCAGTTGATGATACAGGTAAAAATTCAGTTAATCCCTGAACAATTCCAAGAATAATTGATTGTATTACTTTCATTTAAATTAACTCCGAAATTTGTTTTCTAAATTCTTCTAATATTTTCTTATTATAAAGAGAAGATATAAAATCATCACATTTTTTTAATAAATATTCAATATCTTCTTTTGATTTTATTGAATCAACAGCCTCCTCAAGTTTTTTCACTCTTTCTTTTAAAACCTTTCTTAAAGTTTCTTTAATTAATTCTTTTAATTTTTCTATATCATATTTTAAAATATTTAAATTTATCTCTTTAAAATCTTTATCTTTATCAATTGAGAAAAGTGATATTGAAGTATTTTTCCCTACGAGAAGTTTTGCAAATGAGATCAAAGATGGTGATTCACTTTCTATTGAAATAGGAGATGCTAGAGTTACTTCTCCATCTTTTATGTCAAGGATTTTTCCATCATATAGAAGCAAAAATTCACTTTTTTCATTTTTTATTACAAGAAGACCTGTTATATCTTTTCCGCCAATAGAATCTAAAAATTGTGAAAAATCAACAATTTTTGTGTCAAGATCTTTATATAAAGTCTCTCCAGTGTGCATTGATAAAATTGAGATTAATCCTTTTGAATCTATTTGATAAAGAGAAATTGAACCTTCTTTTTCATTTAAAAATAACTTTTCTCCTTCATCACCAAAAGTTTTTTTGGAATCATCATAGAAAACTTTAAAAATTGGTTTACCATTTAAAAAGTAAATAATATAAGATTTATTATCTTTTTCCCACAATAAAACACCGCTTTTTTCATTAAAAACATTTTTTAGAAAATTAAGATTCAAAAATTTCTCTCTTTCATCCTCTTTTATTTCTTGAATCTTTAAACCAATTCTTTTTATAAGTAAACTTTCCATTTGAACTTACTCCTCCTTTATTGTTTTACCATAATTTAAAGAGAAAATTAAAAGATCCACACCATTTATAACTCCATTTGAATCAAAATCAAAAATTTCGTTGTATAACACAGAATCTTTACTATCTCCAAAATGTCTGGAAAATATAAAGAAATCAAATAAATTTATAAAATTATCTTTTTTATAGTCAAATTTTTCTAAATTAAGTATAAAAACATTTTCATCTGATGGTTCAATGAAGAATTTTTCTTTATCCATCTTATTAAAAACTATCTCTTCATTTTCTTTAACTTCAAAAATAGCAATGTTTCTAAAAGGGTCAAAATATTTTGACCTTTCTGCCCTAAGATTTGGTGAGAATCTAAGAAAAACTTTTCCTTCACCACTTAAACATTTTAAAATAATCTTATCTTCATTTTCTATTTTATATAAATAGATAATCTCATCTTCTTTAATTTTCTTTAATATCACTTCAAAATTTGTATTTTCAATTTTAAAAATACCACTATTATTTTCAACAATAAAACCACCATCAACATAATTCAAATTTCCAAAATCTATCTTCTCCTTGAAATAATTTCCTTTATTTATGAATGTTTTAATAAAAATTAAATCTTTCTCAAAAGAGTATTTTGTATATCTCTCACTACTTAAAGAAAATGAATTATCTTCAAGAGAAAGAATAAGTGTTGGATCACCAAAAAGGTTAAATGTGAAAGAGTTCATCTGTGCTGCATCAATAGGATCTTCTTTATCTTTATCAAAATAATTTTCTCT